>CALCNZ010000345.1 GCA_937897625.1 uncultured Flavobacteriales bacterium | reverse complement strand
ACGCGGAAAGAAAAATTATTTCTTGTTGAAATGCGTGTAAAATAAGCAGGGGTCCCCTTTGGAACCCCCTGCTTATTTTGTTTAGGAAATCATATCACCAAATTGTCCTGCCCAACACATTTCAATTCGGATAAGAAGTTAGATACTTCTATATTCAAGACGAAGAAGAAAATAAATGGTTGCCTAGGACTCTGAAAAAAGAAGATTGCACCCTCTAATTTCCGCATGATTCATTCTTCCAAGAATTTCAAATGTGCCATTTTCATGCACGATGCCTACGTCTTCCGTGGCAATAAAGGAACAGGAATTCTGATTGGCTAGGTCAATAATATTAAGAGCACCGCGCTTTCCAGGAGGTAATAGAGTAAGCGGATCTTGAAGATCTCTGCAAACAACTTTCATCCAAGGCGGACATTCGAAGACACCTTTTCCCTTTGAATAAGCCTGCGAAAAAAGTTCGGTCATTCCGTATTCACTGTGAATTTCTTTTACTGAAAAGGCATTGCAAAGTTGGGCGTGTAATTCTGTTCTTGTGAGTTCTTCGCGTCTTCCCTTCATTCCACCCGTTTCCATAATTGTGGTATGTTTTAGCGCGATCGGAAACTGCTCCGAAAAGTCGAGCAGTGCAAACGAGACACCTATTAAAAGTGTTTTTATTTCACTCCTTTCGTTCTCTTCGAGTTGATTTTTTAAAGCTTCAAAGTCGTTTAAGAAAAAACCGGAAGTCTTATGCGCCTCTGGTAGCAAGGCATTCACCATATACACCAACGATGAATTGTTACGCTCCAAGTAAGAGGGGAGCAAAGCTAAAATGCTGACTTGCTCAATGTGAGTTTCCAAATATTTTTTGAATGTCGGGAAGAACGATTGCTCGTAAAGTGAAAGATCGGTCACCAAATGCTGGCTGCGGTTTCCGCCTGTACCGCTGCTTTCAAAGGTGTGAACAATGGGAGCGTTTGAGCAAACGCGATGCGTTTTGAAAAACGAAATTGGTAAAAATGGAATGTCATTCCAGTTTGAAATTGAACCGGAATCTTTTCCAAGTGCCTTGCAAAATGCTTTATAAACCGAAGACTCACCAAATTGCTTCTGAAAACTCGCCAGGGAATGCGTATTAAAATTTTCGGAAGTTGTTTGTGTAAAATCTATTTTGTTCATAGCTGAAATGCCCTTCGTTCTATATCTTTACAAAGATGCGAAAGATTGGCATACCCCTTTTTATTTTCCTGGTGCTAGTTGCAACCAGTTGCCTGAAGGTCGAGACTTATCCGAATGAGCCGAGCGTAAAGGCTGTGCGCATGACTGTGAGTGGTGATAGCGCCTTTTTGCAAGTCGATTTTATTGACGGAGATGGAAATGTTGGTTTGGGACAAGCAGATACAGCAGGTGTTTTCGGTGCGTGTGACACGCGTTACAATTTGTTCTGTGTTTATGAAGAGTTGCGCAACGGTGCGTGGATGCAAATTAGCGAAGATCCATGTTTGAATCCGAATGCAGTACCGTTCTATTACCGCGTTCCGTGGGCTACACCGCCCGGGCAAAACAAAACACAAAAGGGCACCATTACCGTTCAGATGTTTCCAGGGTATTACTTATCAAGCGGCTTCGACACGTGCAGATTCGCGGTGCGCATTTGTGATCGCGATCTAAATTTTTCGAATACGGTCTATTCACCGGTTTATTTGAAGCCATAAAAAAAAGACTCGCCGAAGCGAGCCTTTTCTATTCTTAACTCGAATTGAATTAATTCGATAATCTGCTTTTCAATTCTTGGTCAATAGCATCCAAGAAATCTTCAGTAGTTAAATAATGCTCTTCGCGAGTCTCACTTCCGTGAATACAAACAGCAAGATCTTTTGTCATCTTTCCGCCTTCAACCAAATCAACACAAACTTTTTCAAGTGTTTGAGCGAAGGTAATTAGCTCTTGGTTGTTATCTAATTTTCCACGGAAAGCAAGACCTTGCGTCCATGCGAAAATAGAAGCAATTGGATTGGTAGAAGTTTTCTTTCCTTGTTGGTGCTGACGGTAGTGACGAGTTACTGTTCCATGCGCAGCTTCTGCTTCCATAGTCATTCCATCTGGAGTGATTAAAGCAGAAGTCATAAGTCCCAATGAACCGAATCCTTGCGCCACGATATCGCTTTGAACGTCGCCATCGTAGTTCTTACAAGCCCAAACAAATCCACCGTTGCTCTTCAAGCAATAGGCAACCATATCATCGATCAAGCGGTGTTCGTAGGTGATGCCTAATTCAGTGAATTTCGCTTTGAATTCATTCTGATAAACTTCTTCAAAGATGTCTTTGAATCGTCCGTCGTAATGTTTCAAAATCGTGTTCTTCGAAGAGAAATATAAATTCCAATTGCGCATGATTGCTTGGTTGAAACAACTGCGAGCGAAACCATAGATGCTCTCGTCTGTGTTGTACATAGCCATTGCTACACCGTCGCTTTCGAAGTTAAATACTTCCCAAGATTTTGCTTCTCCGCCATCTTCCGGAGTGAAGGTCATGGTTAACTTTCCTTTTCCTTTGATGGTAGTGTCTGTTGCACGGTACTGATCTCCGAATGCGTGACGACCAATGTTAATTGGCTTCGTCCATCCAGGAACCAATTTCGGAATGTTGTTGCAAATGATTGGCTCACGGAAAACGGTTCCACCAACAATGTTGCGAATGGTTCCGTTTGGTGACTTCCACATTTTTTTCAATCCGAATTCTTGCACACGTGCTTCATCTGGGGTGATGGTCGCACATTTTACAGCGACATTGTATTTCAAAGTAGCTTCCGCAGACTCAACCGTAACGCGGTCTTCAGTTGCATCTCTGTTTTCAATGCCTAAATCGAAATACTTAATATCAAGTTCTACGTAAGGTAGAATTAACTTGTCTTTGATGTATTTCCAAATGATACGGGTCATTTCGTCCCCGTCCATTTCAACAATTGGATTAGCTACTTTGATTTTATTCATGTCTCGATAAAAAAAAACTTAAACTTGCTCGCGTGTAGAGAAGAAAAATGCGCCTTCGTTAGCTGCATTCTCGTCGCTGTCTGAACCGTGAACGGCGTTCGCAGCAATGCTTGTAGCAAACATGCGACGGATAGTTCCTTCGTCTGCTTTGGTAGGATCAGTAGCACCAATAAGTGTTCTGAAGCTTTCAACTGCGTTATCTTTTTCAAGAATAGCAGCTACGATTGGTCCGCTAGTCATGTATTCTACCAATTCTCCGTAGAAAGGACGCTCTTTGTGAACCTCGTAGAAACGAGAAGCATCTTCTTTGGTAAGTTGTGTTAATTTCATTGCGCGGATAGAAAATCCTGCTTCAATGATTTTGTCAATGATTTTTCCTGTGTTACCAGCAGTTGTTGCATCTGGCTTAATCATCGTAAAAGTGCGAGTTCCTGACATAATAAATATTTTGGAATGCAAAAATACAACATTCCCATTCTAAATTCGCTGAAAATTAACTGAGATGAATACGAGCCTTACTTCAGCCCAAGCCATGGAATTGGAAGACAATTATGGAGCCCACAACTACCATCCGATTCCGGTTGTTATTGCGAAGGCAAAGGGCGTAAAAGTTTGGGATTTGGAGGGAAAGGAATATTTCGATTTTCTTTCGGCCTATTCTGCGGTTAACCAAGGGCATTGCCATCCGAGGATTATTCAAGCATTGAAAGATCAGGCCGAGAAAGTAACACTTACTTCTCGTGCGTTTTACAACAGTGAATTGGGCGCATACGAAAAGTTCATCACCGACTATTTCGGATATGAAAAAGTGCTTCCCATGAACACAGGTG
>CALCNZ010000344.1 GCA_937897625.1 uncultured Flavobacteriales bacterium | reverse complement strand
CGTAAACGATACCTTGTCCGGCTATTGCCGCGTCTCCGTGAATCAACACAGGGACAATTTTATTTTCTGACTTTAAGTAGTGATCAATCTTCGCGCGGGATAATCCTGCTACCACTGGGTTCACCGCTTCTAGGTGAGAAGGGTTAGGGCAGAGAGTCAGGTGAACGCTGTTGCCGTTTTGGGTTACGCGGTCGATGGAATAACCGAAGTGGTATTTCACGTCGCCATCGAACACCCCCTCATCGTCGAAGGCCACACCATCGAACTCAGCAAAAATTTCTTCTTGCGGTTTGCCCATGATGTTGGTTAGAACATTCAAGCGACCACGATGAGCCATTCCAATTACAAATTCAGCAACGCCTTTATCGGCGCCGTCTCTAACCATGTAGTCCATTGCAGGAACCACAGCTTCACATCCTTCAACACTGAATCTTTTTTGTCCAACGAACTTTCTTTGAATGTACTGTTCGAAGGTGGTTGCCTTGTTCACCATGTCGAAGATTTGCTTCTTCTCTTCGGTGGTGAAAGGGGTTTTCTTTACCGCTTCTAAGCGTGAGCGCAACCATTGAATTTTTTCAGGGTCGCGGATGTACATGTATTCTGAACCAATGCTTTCGCAGTAGCAAGATTGTAAATGCGCGATGATGTCTTTCAATTTCACATCGCCCAATCCCACTTCAACGCCTGCGTGAAAGACAGATTCAAGATCGGCTTTGGTTAATCCGAAGTTCTCGAGGTCTAGGTTTGGCGAATATTTTCTTCGCTCACGCACCGGGTTGGTGTGGGTAAATAAATGCCCGTGTTTGCGATATGCGTTAATGAGGTTAATAACCTTGAATTCCTTGTGCATGCCGTCGTCGCCGATGGATGCAGTGTCTCTAGAGAGCACAGGAAATGAGGAATGTTGAAATTCAAATCCTTCAAAAAAACGTCTCCAAGAAATATCTAGAGAAGAGGGATCTTGCTGGTATTGGTTATACAGCGCTTCAATCGTGTTCACGTCGGCATTGCCGAGATAAGAATTATCGTCCATCGCTTTCGTTTGAAAATACGGCTTCAAAGATAGGTATTTCTTACAAAAACGACCTTTCTATTTCAGTAAGATATGAACTGAAAAAAATAAGGGTTAAAGGTTGTTCAAAGCCTTGATAATATTGGCTTCTACGCGACTTTCAACGTTGGAATAATCTTGCTTTATGAACGAGTCGCCGGTAACCTTTTCGAAAAGTTCAATGTAGCGATTGCTGATTTCTTCCAGCCAAGCGTCGGTCATTTCAGGGACTTGCTGTCCTTCTTTGCCCATGAAGCCTTCGCTGATTAACCATTCGCGAACGAACTCTTTGGAAAGTTGACGTTGCTTTTCGCCAGCAGCCTGACGTTCGGCATAGCCTTCCGCATAAAAATAACGCGAAGAATCGGGTGTGTGAATTTCGTCCATGAGTACCACTTCGCCGTTGTGCTTTCCGAATTCGTACTTCGTATCAACGAGGATAAGTCCGCGTTTCAATGCTAATTCAGTTCCACGCTCGTAGAGGGCGTAGGTGTACTTTTCAAGGATGGCGTAGTCTTCAGCAGAAACAATTCCTTTCGCAATGATTTCTTCACGACTAATGTCTTCGTCGTGTCCTTCAGAAGCTTTTGTTGTGGGGGTAATGATGGGGGAAGGAAGTCTGTCGTGTTCTTTCAATCCTTCCGGAAGTGAAACACCACACAACGTGCGAAGCCCGCTGCTGTATGTTCTCCAAGCGTGTCCGGTTAAATATCCGCGAATAACCATTTCCACGGCGAAGGGTTCGCAGCGTGTTCCCACGGTAACGTTTGGATCGGGAGAAGAGATTTTCCAGTTCGGAACCACATCGGCAGTTTCATTCAGCATGCGTTCAGCAATCTGATTTAAAACTTGACCTTTGAACGGAATGGCGCGTGGCAAAACCACGTCGAACGCAGAGATGCGGTCGGATGCGACCATTACCAATACGTCTTCACCAATGCTGTATACATCGCGAACCTTGCCTTTGTAAAAGTTGGTTTGGTTCGGTAAGTTGAAATGTGTTCCGGCAAGTGCTTTCATTATCTTTTCAATCCGTTCATTTGATTCGCTTGCTTCATCATGGCAGCCATTTGGCTCTTGTTCGTGAACATCTTCATCATCTGACGCGTCTGATCGAATTGCTTCATAAGCTTGTTCACTAGATCGGAAGAGCACACGTCTGAACTCCAGTCACCGATGTTTATCTCGTA
>CALCNZ010000343.1 GCA_937897625.1 uncultured Flavobacteriales bacterium | reverse complement strand
CCAACGAGTTCCAACACATCGTCTATGCGACTGTGAATGGCGGAACTTTTGTTCCATCCCGTGGCACGCAAAACAAATTCTAAATTGTCTGAAACCGAACGATCGGTGAGCAATTCAAAATTCTGAAAGACGATTCCCAATTTTCTTCGAAGCTCTGAAATGCGCTTCAAAGAAAGCTTACGCAGATCGGCATTGCAGACTTGTCCTTTTCCATTCTTCAATGGAATGTCGGCATAAAGCGTCTTCAATAAACTCGATTTTCCGCTTCCGGTTTTTCCGATAAGGAAAACGAATTCACCGTCGAATACTTCGAAGTCAATATCTTCCAACACGCAAATTTTTCCTTGAAAAATTGAAGCGCGTTCGAGCGATACAATGCAATTGGTGTTCTCTTTCATTCTAAATGTTTAGTCTACCTTGAAGGCTTTCTTGCTCACTTTACCGTTGATGGTAATTTTCTCCATGGTAATATCAAGCACTTGTCCACCTGCATTCAACTGAATGTTTTTCGGGAATGTCATTCCGTCAACGGTCATGAAATCTTTGATGTTCGATTCAGAAGTCATTGGACCTTGCTCGGTTTCCTTTGATTCCAATGTTGAAACCAATTGTCCTGACGCTTTATCGAAATACTCGGTCTTCACCACTTTCTTTTTCTCGTCTAAGGTCTCAAGAATATATACTTCTTTCTCGTTGCGCATGATGCTTCCAGCAAGGTTCAACGAATATCCGAAATCTGCTATGTGATCGCGAACGAAGAAGTCAGCTTCCATTTTCGCTTTCAAAATATCTGATGCTTCAACAGGCGCTTCCTTGCCCATTGACTTCACCACCAATTTCGTTCCGTCGAAAATTTGCGTTGAAATTTTCATTGGTCCCATGCTCATTTCCACGCGAAGCATTTTGTTGTCGAGGGTTAAAGTCTCCATGTTAATGGAAGTTCCCATAACACTCATTTTTCCTTCTTGCTTGATTGATTTTACTTTCTTGAATTTGTCTTTGCCACCGTTAGCGGCGTAGTAAGCTTCAACAACAGTAGCAGCGGTTACTCCAGCAGCTGGAGGAATAATTCCTTTCGATACGCTTCCGTCTGTGTTGAATTGCATCACTTCTCCGTTCTTACTGAATGGCTTCAATTTCTCAAGAATGTCTTTGTTTCCAACTACAGAAATGTAACAGTTGTTTGCTTTTAAGTATTTCTTCGCTGCCGCTTGAACATCTTCCGCAGTAATGGCGTTCAAACGCTCGAGGTAGGTTTCGTAGTAGTCTGAAGGCAAATTGTATTTTGAAATGTTGTAAGCGAATTGCGCAACCGTTCCAGCGTTTTCAAGACGACGAGCGAATGCACCAGACATAATGCTCTTTGCAGACTTCAACGTTTCAGCAGAAACGGCTTCGTTGCACAAGCGGTCCATTTCGAACAACAACTGCACAATGGCGCTGTCGGTTACTTCGTTACGCACGCTCGCACCTGCGCTGAAGTTTCCAATTACATCGTCTGGAACCATAGAAGAGTATGCGCCGTAAGTGTATGCTTTGTCTTCACGAAGGTTTTGCATTAAGCGAGTTTGGAATCCGCTTCCACCTAAAATATTATTCAATACTGTTGCAGCTAAATAGTCTGAAGAGCTAATGTTCAACGGCACTGCATAGGTCACGTCGATCACACTTTGCACCGCGCCTGGCATAGCCACGAACGCCACTTGATTCGCTTTCAATTCAGCAGGAGCAGGGTAAGTTCTTACTGGAACAGCGTTGCCGGTCCACTCGCCAAAATATTTCTTTGCAGAAGCGAGCGCTTGATCCGGAGTAACGTCTCCCACTACAACAAGTGTAGCAACCAACGGAGAGAAGTAGGTTTGGTAGTACCCCATTAAGTCTTCACGCGTAATGTTGTTCAAAGTGGTTTCTGTAGCGAACTCTCCGTATGGATGACGAACACCGTAACGCACAACATTTCCAATTTTGTCAGAGACAGCGTTTGGATCGGTCTTTTCGCTGGTTAAACCAGAGATCATTTGCTTGCGTGTTTTTTCTAACTCATCGGCTGGAAAGCTCGGGTGAAGAAGAACGTCTTGCATGAGTCCAAGAAGCGTTTCGCTGTGTTTGCTTAAGCAAGACCCTGAAACACTTGAAGCTGAAGTGGAAAGTGATCCACCAATGAAATCAATGGCTTCGTCTATTTGTCCTTTTGTCTTTGTAGCTGTTCCAGCAGAAAGTAAATCGCCGGCAATGGAAATGTATCCGGCTTTGTTTCCTTCAGCAATAGGCGTAAGGTTCAACGAAAGCGAATACGTTACGTTAGGAAGCTTGTGGTTTTCAACCACAATCACTTTCATTCCGTTGTCTAATTTGAATGAGGTTGCTTTTCCGATTTGAATCTTCGGAGCAGGACCTGGTTGAGGAACAATACTTCTATCGAGCGGAGCTTGTTTAGGAGTCGTTTTCTTTGAAGGTTGCGCAATGGCTGTAGAGACAAGCAATGCGGCAAGGAGTGTATATATGAATTTCATTTTCGTTCGAATCTTAGTTAGCAGAAAGTTTTGGGTCGTTTAAGAAATACAACACCACGCGATTTTCGGGGATGTAGTATTTACGAGCAGCGTTGCGAAGGTCTTCGCGAGTCACTTTCATGTAACGCTCAATCTCTGTGTTAATCAAATTTGCGTTTCCGTAATAGGTGTGGTAATTCGCAAGGCTTTCTGCGATACCTGCAACGGTGCTGTTTCCAGAAACGAAGTTGCTTTCAATTTGGTTGCGAAGTTTTTCGAATTCCTTTTCAGTAATTAATTCTTCTTTCACTTTGTCGAACTCTTTGTTCATGCCGTCTTCCAACGTCTTTGGATCTACGCCCATGTTCGCCAAACCGAAAGCAAGTGTCAATCCTGGATCTTCTAGGTTGAAGGTGAAGGCTCCGCAGAACAATGAAAGTTGTTGCTCTTCAACCATAGCGCGGTTCAAGCGAGAGCTCTCTCCGTTTGAGAGCAAGGTGTTCAACATGTCTACCGCGTAGAACTCGGGTGTTCCTTGCGCCGGAATGTGGTATGCTTGAACAATCATAGGAAGTTCGTCTTTGCCCCAAATGGTGTCGCGAACTTCGCCGGTGTTGATGTCTTCCTTCACGGTTGGACGAGGAATAGCGTTTGTTCCTTTTGGAATGTCGCTGAAATATTTCGCGATAAGCTTTTTCGTTTCTTCCACATTCATATCGCCAGCGATAGAGAGAACCGCGTTGTTTGGAACGTAGAATGTTTTGTAGAAGTTTACGAAGTCTTCGTCTTTCGCGGCGTTCAAGTCCTCCATGCTTCCAATTGGAGACCAAGCGTAAGGATGCTTTTTGTAGGCGTGCTTCAACGCTTCAGGAAGAAGATTTCCGTAGGGTTGGTTGTCGTAACGCATACGCTTTTCTTCTTTTACTACTTCGCGTTGTGTTTCAATTCCTTTGTTTTCAACTTTCGCGTGAAGCATGCGCTCGCTTTCTAACCACAGGCCTAGTTCAAGCTGATTGCTTGGCATAAGGTCGTAGTAGAAGGTTCGGTCTTGGGTAGTGTTTGCGTTTAGTCCGCCACCCGCGTTCTCAACGTATTTCGCGTATTCGCCGCGACCAATGTTTTCAGAACCTTCGAACAACAAGTGCTCGAAGAAGTGCGCCATACCTGTGCGTCCCACCTGTTCGTTTTTCGAACCTACGTGGTAAAGAACGGTAACCGCAACGATAGGCGTGCTGTGGTCTTCGTGAAGAATAACGTGCAATCCGTTCGGAAGATCGTATTCAATGAATTTAATGTTTTGTGCTTGAGCAGCGAAAGAGCTGAGTAGAGCAACAAAGAGAATTACTTTTTTCATGTGTTAAAATATGGTTTGAAATACCGCTAGCGAAGATACTAAAGCGGGGCTTAGGTTGCGAAGCAAAGATTCGCATTAATCCCTCAGTAACATCACAAATCCAGATTTTCTTTCCCCCTGTTGGCCTTCAATAGGTTGAATCGTCCAATAGTAGGTTCCAGAAATACAATCTCCTCCGTCCCAGCCGAGCGTTATATTGGTTGTTTGAAAAACTTCTGTTCCCCAGCGATTGAAGACTTTAAGTTTCTGTTTGCCTGAAGATGATTCGAACGGAATGAAGTTGTCATTATCTCCATCTCCGTTCGGAGTGAATATGTTTGGAAAATTTAAGTTGAAAGTTGCGGTGTCGATACAATCAATAATTTCAATTTCAGAAATGCTGCAAGTTGAATTGCTTTGAAAGTTCACGAATTGATAAGTCCCTTGATCGAGATTCAGTTGACTCCAAGCAAGCGCATTGGAGGTTTCGTTCGGAAGGGCAATGCCGTTCTCATACCATTGAGAAAATTGTGTATCCGATTCGGAAGGGCCATTGAGAATTAAATTGTTATCGCAAGCAGTTCCACTTAAATTAATTTGAGGGGAGGTATGAACTTCAGAAAGCTGAAGGTTGTCAATGAAGAAATAAGCCCAGGGATCGTTGCCTGTGAGACTAACCATGAAATCTTGAGGCACGTTACATGGCCCTCCGATA
>CALCNZ010000342.1 GCA_937897625.1 uncultured Flavobacteriales bacterium | reverse complement strand
CTTCGGGGAGTTATTTTTCTTTCAATTTGTTACAATTCGGATTATCTTTACTTGTGATTTAGGAATCTTATTTGATCAACTATGAATGCATTTCGCATACTAATACTTTGGGCGTCTTTCCTCGGTCTTCTTGTATCGAGCCATTCCGCTTCAGCACAAAACGAAGAGATTCGCATTAAAAGTCAAGGGGCTATTATTGATAAAGATTCCGACAAAAAATTAGACGGTGTTCAAATCATCGTTTTTAAAAACGGTGCACAAGAACGAGTTTTTAATGCCGGAACCGCAGGGAAATTCGACTTCACTTTACCTCTTGGATATTCATACGACTTAAAATTCTCGCGTGCAGATTACGTCACCAAAATTATTCGTGTCGATACGCGAAACATTCCTGCAGAAGACCGCGCTGGAGGGTTTTTAATGGAATTTGAATCTTCACTTTTCAAGTATGTAGATGGTTTCAATACGGATATTTTAAAAGAGCCCATGGGTAAGGCTGCATTTGATTCGCAAACGAATTACGTGACCTTCGACTTTGAATATACCGCAGAAATGAACAAGAAGATTGAAGCGGAATTCAAGCGTTTAGCAGACCTCGCTAAAAATGGAGATAAGCTTCGAAAAGATTACGAGAAATTAATGTTGGAAGGAGACGACCGCATGGCTGGAACGAAGTTCGAAGAAGCCATGACCAAATACAAAGGCGCACTAAACCTCTTCCCTTCGGACAAACCTGCGAAAGACAAATACGACGAAGCAGAGCGAAGATTTAGAGAACAGCAAGCCAACAAGAACAACGAAGCGCGCTATGCTCAATTAATTAAAGACGGCGATACTCAGTTCAAAAACCAATCTTGGGAAGCGGCAAAATCGAAATACACCGAAGCACTTTCCATAAAAACGAATGAGCCCTATCCTACCGCACAACTTGAAGAAATTCAACGCAAGTTAGATGGACTAGAGCAAGAGAAAAAGTACAAAGCCCTTATTGCCCAAGCAGACGGTGAGTTCAACGAAGAGAATTATGCCACTTGTATTTCCACATACAAAGAAGCCTTGAAGTTAAAGTCAGACGACGTCTATCCAAAAAAACAAATAGACATCGCGCAAGCCGCATTAGACGCCATTGCCAACGACAAGAACAAACAGGAAGAAATTGAAAAACGTTACAAAGCATTAATAGCTTCAGCCGATGATCTTTTTGCAAAAAAGAATTATCAAGAAGCGATAGACAAATACGAAAGTGCTTCAGACGTCAAACCGCAAGAAAGTTATCCTCCAGCCCAAATAGAC
>CALCNZ010000341.1 GCA_937897625.1 uncultured Flavobacteriales bacterium | reverse complement strand
CTCATCTAAAAACTTCACCATTTCAATCAATCCAGCTTCGCTGTAAAACTCTTCCGTTTTGAATGAACCGTCTTCGTTGGTAACACGCTCATCTGTTAAATGCAGACGAATGCCTTTGTTCAAGAATGAAAGTTCACGAAGGCGATTCGCCAACGTATCGAAACTGTATTCAGACGTATCGAAAATAGTGTTGTCTGGAAGGAAAGTCACAGTGGTCCCACGAAGTTCTGTGGTTCCGATTTCTTTCACCGGATACAACGCTTTTCCGCAGCTGTATTCCTGAACATACATTTTTCCTTCACGGAAAACTTCTGCCTTCAAGGCAATAGAAAGTGCGTTCACACAACTTACCCCCACACCGTGAAGACCACCAGATACTTTATAAGATCCTTTGTCGAACTTACCACCCGCGCCAATCTTCGTCATGACAACTTGAAGAGCACTAACGCCTTCCTTCTTGTGCATGTCTACCGGAATACCACGACCGTTGTCTTTTACGGTAATGCTATTGTCTGGATTAATAAATACCTGAACCGTATCGCAATGTCCAGCCAATGCTTCATCGATACTGTTATCTACAACCTCATACACCAAGTGGTGAAGGCCTCGAGTTCCAATATCTCCGATGTACATAGCAGGACGCATACGCACGTGCTCCATTCCTTCTAACGACTGAATATTATCAGCGGTATAACCGGGGGTTAGGGTATTTTCTATTTCTTCACTCATTCTCTCGTAGGACTATTAATTATCTAACTTTTTTATTTCAAATTGAAGAACAGGACAAGCCTGTTTTTTCAAGGTCCCCAAAGTTACGCAAGGCCCATTGCTGTAGCAAAAAACGGGGGCCGAAGCCCTCGTGGTTTTATGAACATTTCGTTAACAAAAAGCCAATTTAGAATGAATAAGATGCCCCCATTGCCGCGAAGAAGCGCTGACTTGGAATTCCACTGTAAATGGTGTACTTCTGAGACAAGATATTGTTGAATTGCAAATAAGCCGAAAGACGTTCGTTGTAGGTGTAAGTGGTGCGCAAATTAACATCTACAAAGGCCTTCATTTTATACACGTAAGAACCGTCTAATTGCTGTTGTGCATCTCTTCCGGTAACGGGCAATAAAGACTTTGCCCAGCGTTCTCCGTAGTACATTCCTTGGAAGTTAAACTTGAACTTCGAGTTCAAATTGTAAGACGCCTCTGCCGAAAACTGAAGACTCGGCAACTGCCACGCGTATTGCTGATTGGTCTGGAAATAAGAATACGATCCGCTTGCTTTGGCGCTCCACTTCTTGCCCCCTAAAACTTCCACCTCACCTCGAACCTTCGCTACATGAAGATTGTCGTACAAAACCGCTTGCATGTTTCCTCTTGAATACAGACTGTCGTTTATAAAAAATGCATAATTCTCAATGGTGTTCAACTCGCCGCCCACGCTGTAGTTTACACGACGTGAAATAGAGCCATTCACACCCCCATAAAATTGCATCTTGTTGTTCTGATTCAGCAATTGAGGTTGAACAATTACGAATGGATTTTGCGTGTACAAGCCGTAATACGTGGTTGGCGCCAATGAACCTTTAATACCCGCGTAAGGGACAAACATTCCGTCTAGAATGCTGTAGCTCACTTCCGCTTGCGGATAGAAGTGTCCGCGCTGCTCCCCGCGCGATTGCATATACAACCCCATTCCAATCTTCACACGAAGATCTTTGTAAACGGTATAGGCTGTTGGAATGAATCGAACAATCGCGTTATCGAACGAGCGCTTCGCACGTAAAGAATCTCCTTCACCCCATGTATTGGCATAGTCGGGAGACCAGTCCAATCCTGTTGAATTAAACTTGTTGTAAGTCATTCCAAATTCACCGCTAAAGACTTCGGTTTTCACCAATTTACTGGCTCCTCCACTCACATCTACAAAGTGTTCGTTTGAGTTGAAAGCGTCTGAAGCTAAGCGATAGCCTGCCTTTCCCCACCAGTTCAAATCGTTGCTATCTCGGTCGAAGGTGTGAATACCAAAATTCCCACTGTACACATTCATGGTTTGTTTCAACTTCGAAAAGTCTGGGAAATAGCTCAATTGCGAAGAATCTACACCGTACCAATTGGTAACGTTTCTATTCCAATTGATTTTCGCATCTGCTACCGTTTTCTTAAAGAAACGTTTGCCCCAAAGAGTTGCATTGTTCTCACTGAATGTTGTCGGAAGATCTGCGCCAGAAAGCACTTCGTAATTCGCATTGGAACTCTGATGACCGTAACGAACACCCCAGTCTCCTTTCTTCGATCTACCGTCGGTGTAATAGGCATCTACCTTCGGAGTCACGTAACTTCCGAAAGAAACATCTACCCATCCGTTTTGAAGCTTCTTCAACTTCTTTTCCATAGGGAAATTTGAAGACAAAATTGTTGCCGGCTGCGTGAAAGAAATGAGTCGCGTTGGAAGCATATTGTACTTCAACAACGCGGCATTGGTCTCGGCTTCAATGACAAAGGGTTGATTGGAAATTTTATTTGCGTCGCGCAAGAAAATATTCAAGTCACCAACAAACTGTGCACTTTGAATGAGGACGCTGTCTACTTGCGCAAAAGCAGGTGCAGCGGCTGTTGCAAGAACAACAGCCAATAGTATTGTTTTCAATTTATTCTTCATGGAACTCATCGTTTTGAATATTCTCATCTGTGTTATCAATTGGAATTTCCACTGCTCTTGGCTTTGGATTTTCCAACGCATCTAACTCGCGTTTCTTCTGTTCAGCACGCGCTAAGATTTCTGGATTTTTCGATTTGGAAATAACCGCGTCGATGGTTTTTCTCGCTTGGTAGTAATCTGGCTTCGCTACATAGACATCTGAAAGAAGAAGAATGGCTTCAAACCTCCATTTCTCAAACGAGGAATATTTTTCAATGAGTTTGAAGATCGACTTCTCTGCTTTGTCTAATTCATTCGATTTGAATTCTACAAAAGCATTTTGATAAGCTGCTTCTGCAGCGCCCTCTCCGCCGCGCTTCGCTACTTCAGCATAATCTTCCAACGCACTTGCGAACTCTTCTTCTTTCATCTTCATTCTTCCTCTCCACAAATAAGCTTTCGCACGATTGTCGGCATTGGCAGAAGCATCTGCAATAACCTTGTCTGCATACTCGCGCGCCAGTCCCATTTCTTCAATGTTGTAATAGGCCACAAGCAAGGCCATTTGCGCATCTTCCACGCTCTTTTTCGAAACTGCAGCGCTTTCAATTTTCAACAAATGTCCAATGGCATTGGCATATTCACCTTGCTGCAAACGAATGTCTGCGGCATTGTTCAAGGCCTCTTCAGTGAAGTCAGAGAACGGCAAGGCAATTACACGTTCATAATAAACTATTGCAGACTCTTTGTTCCCTTCGTTCTTGAAACAATCGGCCAACAAGAAGTTCGCTTCAGCGGCGTGAACGGCTTGTGGATATTGATTCAAATAAGATTCTAACTTTCCTTTTGCCTTTGTGCATTCGCCAGCATAGGCCGGAGCTGAAGCTTTCGTGAATACACCTTCTTCAATTTCCAATGCGCTTACATCGGCAACCGTTAAATGAGTGATCTGATTTTGAAACTCAACATCGTCGATCAGCACAGGCTTAACAATCTCCAAAGCATCCAAAATAATCTTGTCGTTCGCGTAGCCCGCGTAAAGTGTGTTCCAAGTAGATTTCACCTTCGCATCGTTCTCTTCGTTCCGATAAATTAAACAGAGGTTCACTAAGATTCTTCGGGTGTAATTCGAAGTAGGTTCATCGGCCATTAACTGAAGGAACACCGACTTAGCGTCTGCATTGTTACCGGCACTCAAGTAGGTAGTGGCCAGCTCGAAAGCCGCATCTACCTTGAACTTCGAGTTGCTTTCAGAATCTACCAAGGCCTTCAACAAATTAATTTTACCGGAATTGTTTCCTTCGTAACCTTCACACAGGGCTTTCTGAAAAAGTATGTAATCTTTTTGTGAAGGACTTCCTTTCGAATAACTTTCTATCGCTTGCTTGTAGCTTTTTGAAACAAAGAAACAATCGCCAATTCTTAAGTACGCATCACCCTTTTTCACTTCATCGGCTTCTTTCGAATCGACAAATTTTCTAAACGCTGTATTCGCATTTGCATAATACGGCTTCGAAGCGTCGTAGTCTTTTTGCGCCACACCCAGCTTGAAAAACGTGTAGCCCAAACTGTAGTTTGCAAGCGCATAATACTCTGAATTAAAAGCGGCAGGTTCTGAAATGCACGCTTGGTAATATTCTTTCGCCTTCGGGAATTTATTCTGACGGTAATTGATTTCACCCAACCAATATTTCGCCTGCGCAAGCAAATAAGTATTCACCGGATACTCCAACGATTTCGTGAAAAACTCTTCCGACTTTGCAAAGCTTTCCGCTTGAAACAATTCAACACCGCGGTTGAAGGCAACAATCTGATAAGAGGTCTTCGCACGAATGTCTTTCACCTTCATTTTATCCAATGAAGTCAGGGCGCGTTCGTAGTTTCTTGTTTTCAAATACACATTCAACAAGAACTCATAGGCTTCGTCGTGACGTGCAGAATTCGGATACTTTTCCAAATACCCTTCAAAGGCTGAAATGGCTTCGTGGAAAGGGTTGTACGAAAGTTCGAAAGCCAATTTTGCGTAGTTGAACAACGCATCTTCTTGCACATCGAGGTTATGCGTTTGCTTCGACGCGGATTCGAAAGCGGTACGCGCATATTCTTTTTGTTCGAGCTTCAAATAGCAATCGCCAATGTTGTAGTTCGCCAATTGCGAAGTTGGAGAATCTTCCTTCGTGCAGTGTGAATACGCGTCTATGGCGCGCTCAAAGTTCCCGTTGCGGTAATAACAGAATCCCAATTGGTAATAATCTTCAACCGAAGGCTTGGCTGTTGGCGACTTGTGATACTTCTCTAAATATGGCAAGGCCTCTGCGTATTTTTCTTGAGTGAAATAGGCGTCGCCAATGAGGTGCGCAATTTCTTCGTTCGCATTCGGATAATTATTTTTTACATTTTCTTCCGCATTTATTAAAGGCGGAGCGTAAGCCAACAACTCATCGAAACGCTTCTGAACATAATAAATCTGCGAGATGAAATACGGAACAACCGATTTGAAATCTTTGTCTTCCTTCAACTTTGAAAAAGATTCCAAGGCCACTTGATAATCTTTGTTCGTGTAGGCCATGTAGGCGTAGTAGTAGGTCGCAGCAGACTTGTATTCAGAATCGCCGTCTTTCACTTTAGCAAAATCTACACGCGCATCGGAAAATTTCTTTTGATCGAATTTCACGAATCCACGCTTGTAATAGAACGCCGGACGCTCATCTGCAAGCAG
>CALCNZ010000340.1 GCA_937897625.1 uncultured Flavobacteriales bacterium | reverse complement strand
CGACGCTCTTCCGATCTCATTCAAACGAATGGGTTTTTTATTTTACAACAATAACACTTCGTGATGACCGCCTAGCGGATGACCACTGCGTGGATGACGCTCCGCGATGACACGACACTTCGTGATGACCCTACGGGATGACAACTTCGTTGAAGGATGTGTTTTGGAGTAGCAAGAGATTGTACAATTCGACTCCTTTTTGATTCATATGCGAAATGTCGGCGAATTCATTGATGCCGAATCCCTCGGTGTAATAAGTGAAATCTATGTAAGGCAAGCCGAGTCTTTGAATAATCGGATTGAATTTCTAAAGAAACTTATCGTGATAATTATGAAGCCCCGGACAGGTGGGAAGCGGATGACTGCATAAAACAATGCGCTTGCCATCGGCTTGCATTTGCTTCACCATCTTCTCAAATGCAACAAACATTTCTTCATTCGCATCGAAGACAGAATCGTTCAAGGGTTCAATCGCATAGAGTATTCCTTTCTTTTCACAGAAGCCGTTCTTCACGTATTCATTGTTCGGAGCTTCATCAATTGGATTAAGGCTCGCCATACGCACCGCTAGAGCATTTAACGTGTATACCTTCAACTCTTGCTCTACCAAATGCCATGCAGCTTCATTCGTTGGAACGTTTTGAATCAAGCGCATGTTGCTTTCGGTTCCCTCCAACTCGAAAACCGGATCGTATATGTCTAGAATGAAAACATCTGATCGGTCTCTAAGGTATTCGTTATACAAAACCAAAGATCCTTTGGCATTCTGCGCGCTCGTTCCAGCATTGAACAGCTTAATTCCCGATTGTTCAAATATTCTTGGATCATAACCCCTGTATGCATGTGATGATCCTAAAACAATTGCATCGTATTTCGTTTGGTTGGAAGTTAAATCGCGCATCATCTGCATCTCTTGTCCTCCATTACGCTGCATGTTCGGAATGAAAAAAGACGACATCCTTCGATCAATCAATTGCACATTCGAAAAAATGAAAATCACTGCAGCGTATATCGCACATGCTGCAAGCAAGACCTTCATACTATTTCGAACAATCAATTTCATTAAAACTGAAAATATATAAAATCAACTTTTCCCCACTGACCAAACAACATTAGACTCGCCAATAAAATAGCGAACAACCAGACCTTCCGATTGGATCCAATTGCCCGTGTTCCCAACACAATTTCTGTCACCCTTCGATCTATGAAAACGAAAACCAACAAGAGAAGAATCTTTCCTATAATTACCGCTCCGTTCAGCGGGACAAACACCGAAGGAAGAAAACCCGGTTGAGCTTGAAAGGTTACTATTCCCTTAATAATCGCAGTTGCTTGCTCGAAAGAATTCGATCTGAAAAATATCCAGAGAAAAGAAACTCCGACAAACGTGAACAATGTTCCAATAAGCGCTTTCAATTTCCCTTCCCACCGAATGTTCATTCGGTTTTCAAGAACCAACCACAATCCGTGCGCCATTCCCCAAACCACGAACGTCCAATTCGCACCGTGCCACAATCCGCTTATCGCGAATACAATGAACAAGTTCAACGAAGTGCGCGCAGCGCCCTTCCTATTTCCACCTAAAGGAATGTAAACGTAATCTCTGAACCAGGTTGAAAGTGAGATGTGCCACTTCGACCAAAACATTCCAACACCAGTGGAACGATAGGGCAGTTTGAAATTCTCCATCAAGCGGAATCCCATGACCCGCGCTGTTCCAATGGCAATGTCGCTATAACCGCTGAAGTCACAGTAAATCTGGAAGCTGAAGAAGACCACTGCAATAGCTAAATACATCCACGAGACTGTGCTCGCATGTTCATACACGGGCGAAACGAACTGCGCCAAGTTATCTGCAATGACCACCTTCTTAAACATGCCCCAGACAATGCGCTGGATGCCTTTCGACACATCTAAATAATTCAACGAATGCTTTTCGTGAAATTGATGCAAGACATTTTGCGGACGTTCAATGGGGCCTGCTACAAGCTGTGGATAGAACATCACATACAACGAATAAATTCCGAAATGACGCTCTGCCTTTTGATTGCCGCGATAGACTTCCACCACATAACTCAAACTCTGAAAGGTGTGGAAAGAAAGTCCAATGGGAAGAAGTATACTCAGTGTGTTCAACGAATAATTCCATCCAACAAGTTGTGCTATGCCGTTAAAATTTCCAATGAAAAAATTACAGTATTTGAAGACCGCTAATATCAGTATCGTACTAATGATGCTTCCAATTAGCCACCGTCGTGCCGTTAGTTTTGAACTTTTCTCAATTTGAATAGCAGCTACGTAATCAACTAAAATGGTCGCCAACAAAATGAAAATATAAGCCGGAACGAAAAACATATAGAACACGCAACTGGCTATGAGAAGCATGAGCCAACGCCACTGATGCGGCAACAGGAAATACAATGCCGTTACAATTGGAAAGAATAAAAAGAATTCAATGGAATTGAAAAGCATTTTATTTTTTGTGTTGAAGGGTTTGTTGAACGCTCTCCCACAACAACTCTGCTGCTTTGTCCCACGTGTAAGAATGCTCGCGCATGATTGAATTGCGTTGTCCTTGTTCAATCTTTACAATGGCCTCGGCTATTTCAGATACTTCAATTGGATTAACGAAGAATGCCGATCCGTTTGAAACCTCTTTCATAACTGTTCCTTTAGAAGCAACGACTGGAACGCCACACGCTTCTGCTTCAATCAAGGGAATTCCGAACCCTTCATACAAGCTAGGAAAAATCAACCCTTCCGCCGCCGACATTAACAACGGAAGATCAACGGTGTGCACATGCCCTAAAAACCGAATGTTCGTTCGGTTGTCAATTTTTGCAAGCGCCGCATCCAATTCGGGATAATGCCAAAACTTGTTTCCCGCGATTATCAGACTAGAATTCACACCATCCTCAACGGCTTGGTTGAACGCTTCCACAACGCGATGAACATTTTTTCTTGGATGAAGTGCACCTACAAACAAGAAATATTTTTTTCCTTGCGAAAATCGATCGCGGATGACTTGCTTCTTATGTTCTTCAACGGGAACAAACGTGTGGTCTATGCCGTTGCAAAGCACGTCAATATTGTCTTCTGGAAGATTGAACGTGTTTGCAATATCTTTTTTACTAAACTCACTAACCGTTGCAATGCGAGAACTAAGCTTAACAAAATCAACAGTACGTTCATTCCAATACTTCGCATATCGCTTCGGCATGAACTCAGGATAATGAATGAAGTTAATGTCGTGAATAACGGTAAGCTGCGGAACAGGACATCGGCGAGAGGCATGCGCATCTGGTGAAATAAAAATGTCTGCTTTTATTTTTTTCAATTTGAACGGAACGCTGAAATCGAACCACCAATCGAACAACCAAGGTCTGCGAGCAGGAGGAAAAATTCGATGCTGAAAAACATTCTTTCCAAATTGCCAATGGTTATCTTTCTTCCGATCACTCAACAAGT
This sequence comes from uncultured Flavobacteriales bacterium, assembly GCA_937897625.1. Classification (GTDB taxonomy): domain Bacteria; phylum Bacteroidota; class Bacteroidia; order Flavobacteriales_D; family Sanyastnellaceae; genus CAIZGX01. The sequence goes on along the minus strand of CALCNZ010000340.1, from coordinate 684 downwards.
GAAACTCGTGTTCGGGAAATGTACTTGCTAATCGCTTGACTGTTTCAAACGTGAAGCGCCCTATTCCTTCCAGTTTTCCTGGAATAAGCAGTCGGGTATTTATGGCAATGCGCAACCCGAAAGTGATTAAAGCAATTGAGCAACTATCTTCTCTACAGTGTATCCGTCAGCTTCAGCCTTGTAGTTGCGTACAATACGGTGACGAAGAATTGGCAAAGCAACCGCTTTCACGTCTTCAATATCTGGACTGTACTTTCCATTCAAAGCAGCATTCACCTTCGCACCAACAATTAAAAATTGTGAAGCGCGAGGACCAGCGCCCCAGCTTAAATATTGATTCGCTAATGGATCGGCGTTCTCTCTGTTTGGACGTGTCTTCGCAACCAAACGAACGGCATACTCAATAACATTATCAGGAACTGGCATCTTACGAATGAGCTGCTGATAGAACTGTATTTCTTCTGAAGTAATAACAGGAGATAAGGTTTGTGAAGTACCTGAAGTGGTTTGCTTCACAATAACCAACTCTTCTGCTAATGTTGGATAGTCGACCCAAATGTTGAACATGAAACGGTCTAATTGCGCTTCTGGCAAAGGGTAGGTTCCTTCTTGTTCAATAGGGTTTTGAGTAGCCAAAACGAAAAACGGAGAAGGAAGAACGTGCGTTACTCCGCCCGCGGTTAC
>CALCNZ010000339.1 GCA_937897625.1 uncultured Flavobacteriales bacterium | reverse complement strand
GGTAACCGAGCTTGTTGTTAATGGAGTAACCGCGTTGTTTGCTGTTGCGTTTGCAACGTCAGCAGCATTCGCCTGATAATATTTCTCTACAACGATGCCTTGCAATCCTTGAGAGAATACACTTGATGAAGCCACCATCAAGCCTAATCCTAATAAAAATTTAATTGCTTTCATATTTTTTTGGTTAAGGCTTCCGCATGGCCCGCCGTTTCGGCGGGCTATGCAGAGACCAATTTTTCTTTTTTTTAGTTACAAGAAGTACCGAATGCTGGAGCGAAGATCAAGAAATCGTTTACGTCTGTAGTACCGTCTAAGTTTAAGTCAGTAGCACAAGCACGTACACCTTTTGTTGAGTTCAACACTTGAGAGTAAGTCCAGTTAGATAACCAGTTTTGTCCGTTTACAGAAGAGAATGCACCGCGGTAGTTAGCTGGCTCGAAGAAACCGTCGAATGGAGCAACTGGGCAACCTGTTACATCTAATGCTGGATTTGGAGTAATATCGTTCTTAGTAGTAATAGCGTTGGTAGAACCGTTTACAGCAAAGCTATAATCGAAACCTGGAAGGGTGTTTCCTGTTACAACAACGTTTTTGTCAGTAACAGTGAACTGAGTGTACTCGTCACCTGCAGCAATACCAGTAGCACTTGAGTTAGCAGCAGTTATTTCAGTTCCAGCTGAGCTAGATGAAGCACCTACAGTAAGTGCTTTAGTGCAACCTACAAAGGTGTTACATTTCACTTTCAATCTTTGTGATCCATTTCCAGTTGTAAGTGAAGCGCTAGATCCTAAAGTAGTCCAGTTGTGCCAAGTATCTCCACCCAACGCATATGTTCTAGCACCAGCAGTACCATTAGCTGAAACCGCACTATACAAGTTAAATCCTGATCTGAAGTTAGCAATGATAGAATTGTAGATTTCACCACCAGTAAATTCTTTCGCTTGAATACCCGCCAAACCAGAGTTGTCTGAAGTACCAGTAGCCTTAGCGTTTCCGATTAAAGTAGCATTATAGATTACAGGAAGTGCATATGGAGTTGCATAAGACTTTCCGTCATCTGTATCCATTTCAAAGCCGTTGTCATTATCTGGAGCAACTGCAGACGCAAGATCAGACTTCATTCCGAAAAGGAATTGTGCCTTACCAGACCATCCCAAATCCCAGTCAATCATATCGTCGTTACCGAACATTGAAGTGATGTACTTCAAGTTAACAGTACCACCGAACAATTCAATGTTGTCATCACCGCAAGAAACAATCTCGATGTGCTCGATAGTGGTTCCACGACCAACAGAAGCCAATGTTAAACCGTTGATTTCTGCTCCTACAGCCAAGATTGCTCCGCTGTGACGGATAGAAACATATTTCATGATACCAGAATTGTCGTTATCATCAAATGTTCCAGCAGTAGCTCCAGCGAACGGCGCAGCATAGTTAATGTTGTTACCTGAAGTTGCGAAAGGTCCGTAAGTATTGTTAGCAAAAGCTGGAGCGTTAGTTACTGAATAGAAAAGTTGAGTTGTGCTTGGGGCTTGAGGATAAGTACCAGTGAAGGTATATGATCCAGCAGCAGCAGCAGTAAGAGCAGCGCTTAAAGTAATAGTAGCCGAACTTACAGCAGTTACTGTGGTTCCAGCAGGAATTCCTGTTCCACTAACAGGCATGCCAACGAAAACATAAGCCGCCAAAGAAGAGCTACTTAATGTGATTTTCGAGTTACCTATTGCACCAGAACCAGTACCTTGAGTACCTAAGTTAATGTCCATAGTATAGGTTGAAGAACTTGGTGAAGTACCTGTAACATAATTTGCAGGAACAGATAAAGCCACACCGTATTGATCCTGTGGGTTAGTAGAAGCAAAACCTTCAACTGTTCCAAGACCATCAGCAACAGCTAATTTACCTGCACCACCTGGTACGAATGGACCGTTGGCAGCTAATGTTAAGTTGTTTGATGCTTTTCCTAAAACAACAACACCACCCCACTTAGTGATATTGCTAACTCCGAAAGTACCGTCCAATGCATCAGCTTGAGCAGTGAAAACGATTGGGCAAGATTCAGTACCTAAAGCCATAATCTTTCCACCTCTTTCAATAATAAGTGCAGTAGCTTGCTCAGGGTTAGCTACTGGATTTGAAGCACCTTTGATCAAAGTACCTGGAGCAATAGTCAACGTTTGTCCAGCAGGAATGTAAATTTTCTTGTCTAAGATGTAAGTTTTGTCGCAAGTGAATGTTGCGCCGGAAGTTAATTCACCTCCAAAAGTTCCTGCAATCGCAGTGTAACCTGGCAATGAAGAAACGTTTACTGTTGTGCGTGAGCCAACAGCTGGACAGCCGCATGACGCGCCTAAGTTTGTTTGGGCATCTGCGCTAGCAAAAGCACCAAGAGCTAATGCTGCAGAGGCAAAAGCTTTCAGAATTGTTTGTTTAGTTTTCATAAGAGTAGATTAATTTGGCGCAAAGATGCGCGCGAATTAAACCAACAGAATGAAAACTAAATTGCGAAATTGTTAATGATTTCGACCGAAGTTTGAGTCTATGTTACGCGCTGTTAACATTGGGTTAACGAACTGCGGATCACTCGTGAAAGAATGAAAATAAAAATTACTTCTTTCTAAGCTGAACAGACACTCCAGCAGCAAACGGCAAGCGACGAATACCATCGTTTGTTAAGGAAGAAACAAACTGATTAGCGAAAATTTCTGTTTTCACACTCCATTTCTTATCTAAAACGAAGTCTACACCAACAGCTATTCTAACGGCATGACTTATTGCATTCACATCGCTTCTCAGCACTGTTGTTTCCTCTCTGCTCGAGCCAACCATTGAGTAAGATATTCGCTTATTCAAAAAATAATTCAAGGTATAACCCGCAGACAAATAAGGCCTTCTGTATTTGTTTTCGCCAAAATAATAGCTCGCAACAAGAGGCACTTCAATAAAGCGATAATCTGTTTTGTATTTATCTATTCCCAAATCGCTCAACGAATCTACGCGCTCGCCGAACGAAGAAAATCCAGCACCCACGCGTAAACTCAATTTAGTTGAAAGGGTGCGCTCAGCGAATGCACCAAAAGAATAACCTATGCTACCAGATTCGAATTTGTCCCATTCTTTTTTCAACCAATTCAAATCACTGTTGGCTTGCGTAATGCGGCTTGTGAAAGATGGTGCGTAATAAACACCAAAAGCAGGTTTAGTTTGCGCGTTGCTTGCAAAAGCAAAAGCTGTCAAAAACAAAAAAACTAAAAAGTTATTTTTCATCTTAGCTGTTCTTTACACAACGAATACTCATGCCGTATCCCTTGTAAGTGTGTTGTCTAAAAATTCGAGTCTGGTTAGCGTCAATGTAACGGTACCATCCTTCATTACCTTCTGTAGATGCTGTCCACCAAAACGTTAAATTACCCTGGTAGTTCATTTCACCATTGAACAATCGGCAGCCTGCCGGTTTCGCATTGAAACCGTATTCATCTGTTCCAAAAAGAGCAACTCCCTCAGGCCATCCATAAGAATACTTAGCAACCAATTTCTCTGCGTCGTTTGTGCCTCTCCATCCGAGCGCATTCGCCTCCTCTTGAGACATTCCAATTTCCTTTTCCAATGCTTTCCACTCTGCGTCTGTTGGAACGTGCCACCCTTCTGGAGCAATGTTTTTCGCATTTTCAACCACATTGAAATTATAAAGGTATCCGAATAGCGAATCGTTGATCACCGTATAGCTTGGGTTTACTGCATTTGCCCAAAGGGTGTCGGCGTCATTCAACGCATAGAAGTCCAACGCACTTCCGTCGTTGAAATGCGTAACAGACAAGTTCTCAGCCATCCACCATTGATTGCCAATCTTTACCGTCTTGTAAACGTTTCCGTCTACATCTGTTACGGTACCCGTCTCAATTACTCGAGGCGCTTCTGTGTTGTCTTTGCAACCAACTGCAGCAAGCATGCCGAATACAAGAAGCCAACTTAAGCAAATTCTATTCAATTTCTTACTCATAGCTTAATAAATAATTTGTGCTTACTCATTTCTCCGTTAGAAACTTTAATCTCGTACATACCCGGATCCAAGTTCTCCAAACTCAATGGCAAGACTATATTCAAATCACTTGATGTGAACAGACGCGAAAGTTTAACTGAACCATAAGTGTTATAGACTTCATAATTCCAATTGCTAGAACCTCCTGAGATAATGTTCAAAGTAATATCATCGCTTGTTGGATTCGGATAAACATTCAAATCAAAATTGTTTCCCATGAGGGAAGGACAAACCTCCTCGATGTTTCTACCCGCGCATGAACCAGGGTAGCAGCACAATTCCTGAATATTCAAATTCGCTTGCGGATCGTAATTACAAGCTAGGGTATCTGTACAACCAAAGACAACAGGGGTCAAACATGTACCTTCTTCGTAGCAGGCATAGATCGAATTGTATTCGATGTAATTCGGATTGTTGCAACCACAAGCGAAAGGATAACTTAGGAAAGGATTAAACTTTTCATTTGACCCCAACAACGTATCCGAAGAAACATAATTCACCAACGTTGGAACTCCGTTTATCATTTCTTCAACGGTAATATTGATGTTGAAAGCCAAGTCTCCTAAAGTCGTTAATTGAGCAATGATCACCTGATTGCTGTCTGCAACTGTTCCCTGAACACCTGAACAGCTCAAAGCGAAGTTTGAGCTTTCAAAACTATATTTCGGAACCAATGAACCAAACATGGTTGAGTCTGCACCAGAAATAAAATCTTGCAGACCATAATGCTGCCAGTTGCTTGGAGCGGAGTTCAAGGTATCCATTCCGTCTGCAACAGTTAAGGGAATACCACACGTAGGATCTTAGTTAATCATTAATCCAGAAGCTACCAGCGCGCTGCCACCGTCGTTGTTTGCACCACCAACAAAGGAACCATCTGTATCTTGGTCTTTCAAAATACCATAATAATATTTTATTCCCTGCTTTGCTGTCTGTCCCAAGGTTAACCAAGTGTCTAACGCTACTGTGTTCTCTAAATATCTTCCTTTAATGAAATCTTTTCCGAATGACTGCCCATCCAAGATATTATTGAAAAACACATCGGAACTTGAAATAGAAAACGGATGATTCGCGTCGCCGTAAATGCGTTTCAAAATTGTTCCTGGCTTTAAATCAACGTAAATTCTATACGTTGAAGAACCCACAGGAACACCACCACCGGATACATCGGTCGCATCATTCGCATCGCTCACGTAATATTTTTCTACAATAACTTTTTCCAATTGTGCTGAAGCATAATTTGCTGCAAACAATGAAATAAATAGTGCTGTTATAAGTGTCTTCATCTCAATCAAAAATTAGAGTTTGTATGCGAAGCTGACTAAGAAATTCGTTCCGTATCTGAAACGGTCATAATCTACATAACCACTCGGAAGCTTGTATGCTCTGCGAACAGGTGCATTTAAAATATCACGAACGGTAATACTTGCCACGTAGTGCTTACCAATGTTTTTACTTAATTTAAAGTCTACCAAGTGACGCGGAATCTCATACACGTCTGGTCTTCCTTTGATGGAACCTGCAATAACAAGACGAGGACCTTGCACGTTGTAACTTACAGTAGCCGTTAGACCCAATGAATCGGCCGTGTAAGACAAGATGGAATTAAATAAATAAGGAGCTTGACCGAACATAGGTCTATAAAGGGTGTCAATGATTGTATATACTTTAACACCGTCAACAATTTGCAAGTCTTTTCTCACGAATTGCGCCTGCGATTTTACCAATGTTAAATTCGCACGGAATTCAAAGTGTTTACCCAATTGTTTCTTGCCTTCAATTTCAACACCTTTCACAGTTGAGTGATCTATGTTGTCCCAAGTAATACCGGCACTTCCGAATCCCATTTCAATGTGATTGTGGAAGTCTTTGTAAAACACACTCACCGAAATATTGTCTCCATTGGCAAAATAGGTTTCACCACGGAAATCATAATTCGCAATGTGAACCATTTTCAAATCAGAGTTTCCGTAAATCAATGTTCTGAATTCATTGTCGAAAATTGCTGCATCGCTCATCTCGCGAATACTTGGTCTTGCAACAGATTGGCTGTAGTTTAAACGCAAATTGCTCTGAGTAGACGATTTAGATTTAACCTTGTAAATTAAACTTCCACTTGGCAAGAAATTCCATTGATTAATCACACCAGCATTCACAAAGGCAAATCCACCAACATTCTCACGACGAATGTCATTGCGCGCGTATCCCAAACGGTAATATTTATCTACATCAGTAAAGATGTCCGTGTGTTCCGCGCGAACGCCACCTGAAAAACGTATAGATGAATTCAGTTCATAATCTAACAAGGCATACGCTGCTTCCACATTACTGTGACCAAAACTGTGATTACGATCAAAATCGAAGTGCTCATAATAATAGTTAACCTGGCTGTTTTGCATTACAAACTTGTCAGGACTCAAATAGTTGTCTAAATCGCCATCAGCTAATCCTGCATCGGGTTTGTTTCCTACGAAAAGACGAAATTCATCGTTATCAATTTTACGATAGTTCCGAGTTGTTGAACCTCCAAATTTTAATTTACGCACGACACCGTCCTTTGAAGATTTCAAAGGAATTTCTGCACCAATTCGTCCATCAAAAATATTTTCATCTAGGTTACGATAGTATCTGCGAATTCCGTCGCCCGCTGAGGGAGAGAACTGGTAACTCACAATCGAATCGAAATTCAAGACTTGCATGTATTGTGTTGCCTTGAAATCGGGTGCTACACTTTTTCCATCGGTGTAAGAAGCGTTCACGTCTAATTTCAATTTTACAGAAGGAATGTAATGCTGCGAAGAGTATTGATATACCATTTGCTTGCGTTGCTCATAGAAGATATTACGCGTAACACCCGCCTCTTGGTATGAAATTCCCTGATGTATTTCCTCGTAACTGGCCACGTCGTTGTTTCCAATAACGTTTGGCATAAATAAAAGCGAAACCTTGTTGTTCTTGTTTAATTTGTAAGCAATATTTACTAAGGCACTTATTGAATTAGTCTCGCGACTGATTTTTGCATTGTCTTGTCTGTCAAAAGGAAAACCAAGGGACTCATCACCCACACGTTGAGAAATTCCGTTCGGGTCGAAACGTACCGCTGAACCGTATTTAAATCCGAAAATAAATCCAAGCTCCTTTCCAAACAACATCTTCTGATCTCCAATACTAAAGCTCTGCGAATAGTTCATTGGAGCATTGCGGTACTTGGTATTCCAGTTGTTGTTGAAACCGTTGTTGTAGCTGGTTCCATTCGGATTGAGCGTATTAAACGCTTGTGGTTTGTAAGTAGAGTTGTACTGCTGTCTTGCATTCTGAATGGCTGTTGGATCATTGAACTGAGCAGGAGACAACAATCCCAATTGCACCAAGCCCATTCTAAAATAGTTATCGGCTTGAGCGTCTCCGTCTACCCAACCGTGGATACCTTGTTGAGTAAAATAATTCCCCAATCCCAAAGCCACCATTTGTTGGTACCCCGAAGGGTCTAAAGTTGGAACCACCAATCCATCTGTGTTGCGGGTTCTCAATCCTCCGTCAAAACCTAACCAATCTGTTTTACTTCGATCTGAAGTGATGAAATCTTTGAATGTCGTTTGAGCATTGTACCCGAACTGCGATTCAATGTTTACAGCCAGCTTATCTGGATAATCTTTGGTCTCCACCGAAATGTAAGCACCCGCCCAATCGCCCGGTAATTCAGCACTTTGGGTTTTGGTAATAACAATGTTGTCTACCAAACTTGAAGGGAAAATATCGAGTTTGATGTTGTTGGTTAATGGATCTAACGTTGGAATACGTGAGCCGTTCAAGGTGGTACGAACGTAGCGGTCACCAATACCTCGAACTGTAATTAATCCACCATTCGTTGAAACCCCAGATACACGGGCAATGGCATTCACCACACTCGCATCTCCGGTCTTCTTCATGACTTCCGATGAAATGAAATCGATCGATGTGGCCGAATTCATTTTCATTTTTTCCATGTAGCCGTCGTTCGCTTTCACGCGCTTGGCAACGACATCCATTCCCTTAATTATGTTTGAAGAATTCATTAATGTGAATTCTTTCGCTAATACAGCATTGTCTTTCAATTGAATTTTTTCTTCGAGGGTTTGGTAACCCACAATTACAAAATTCAAGGTGTATTGCTTGTTGTCTGGAAACTTTAATGAGAACGTTCCTTCGAAATCTGTTTGGGCAATAATTGATTCGTTTTCTATTGCGCGAACAATAACGCCAAACATAGATTCGCCTTTCTCATCGGTAACCTTTCCCCTTAATGTACCCTGCGCCTGTAGCGCTTGAGCTGTTAGGAAAAGAAAAAGGACTACAAAAAAGTGTTTCATAACAACAGTCTTCTAAATTTTTATTTTTTTACAAATTTCACGCTGTGAATTTGTCCTTTTCTTTCCAATTGAACCGTGTAGAATCCGCTTGGTAAATTCGATGTGTCAACGGTATGCTTTGCACTCCAGTATACTTCGTTCATGACCACACGTCCAGTAATATCAATAACCTTCATCGCCACTCTGTCTACTTGATTGTTAGACTGAATCAACGTCAATTGATTTTCACAAGGATTTGGATAAGCCGAAAACTCAACGTTAGAAACCATGTCATTTGACTCTACTGCATCAATTACCGGAGGAAGAGACGTGTAAACCAATGTGGTGTCAATGAACTCACCCGTTAATGCAGAATCTGCTACAAAAATTTGACTCTCTCCAGCAACCGGAGTTGATAATTGAAGATTCAAATGAAAACTAAAAATTCCATCTGTTGTGAATTGACCCAACAAAACGTGGTTGCTTGGTGTAACACCATCCATTCCACCTAAAGCCGCAATTGCAGCGCCATTGCTGGTAAAGTCGTTTCCAACTGTTTGATCGAAAATGTCTAACTCGTTGGTAATTCCCAATACGTTTGGAATAATTGGAGCACCTGGCATTAAACCGTCAACCCCATTAATTCCGGTTAAAGGCAAACCAGCAGTTGCATCGTTGTTCACCAAAATACCTTGGTTGTTTCCAATGGTTCCGTCTGTGTCTTCTGTTTTCAAAACACCACACAATCCATTTGCAACACCACCAATGGTGAAGTAAGAATCAATCAATGTTGTGTTCTTCTTCGTGTTGTTTACACTGGTAGCTTGATATACTTTGAAGCCGTAGTTTGGGTCGTTGTAAAACGCTGTTGAAGTATGAACGTTCAACGTGTGTTGTGGAGATCCAAACAACTGAATAACCTTGTAACCAGGTAGCAAATTCGCATACACTCTATAGGTTGTAGAACCTACATGAAGAGGATAAACGGCACCATTGTCGCCTGCATCAGTTGAATCTGCTAGGTCTGAAACGTAATATTTCTCTACAACAATTCCTTCCAATCCAACTTGTGAAAACGCCATGAAAGAACTGAAAACTGTAGCAATAAGTAGTAAGCTTTTTTTCATCTGATTTATTTTTTCTTTGATTTATTTTTTTTGTTTTCCGAATTGAAAATCAAGTCGGGGTGCGTCCATTCGCTTTCTTCACCCACTGGATTTTTCGCAACGTATTTTTGTGAGGTGCCATTTGGTGCACCAATAAGAACATTCAATTCAAAAGAAAAATTTCCTTTCGTAGTAAACTGCCCAATCAAAACGCAATTGGTCGTCAAAGAATCGGCTCCCACTGAACCTTTACCTAAGCACGCCCATCCTGCATTGTTTATTTTAAATTTATTCGAAAGTGTCTCTGAACCAAATACGAATGGCAAAGAGTCCAATTGGAAAAATGTTGGAAATGGAAGAAATTCGGCTCTCTTCATTCCATCTTTTTCATAAAGCGGAACAATTTTCTTCTTGTTTCTGAAATAACCCTTTTCGAAAACCAACATCTTATCGCTTATCGTGTCGTCTACTTCTTTCAAAATACCCAAATGTCCCTCTGAGCATGCGCCCACTGACAACCATGAATCTAGTAACGCTACGTTCTTTTTGTAAGCTCTTTCTGGAATGATATTCGGCTTGGTATTTCCATCTTCCGTATGATTGTAAAATTTCTCAGAAGATTGGATGATCAAAGGATGTGTGGGCGTTCCGTATGCCACTTGAAAACGGTAACCTGGTTTTAAATCGACATAAACTCTGTAGGTTGTACTTCCGGGAGCAAGTTCACCACTGTGTAATTTTCCGGCATTATCTGCTTTGGTAGAGACATAAAATTTCTCAACTATAATACCTTCCAGACCATCTTGAGCAAAAACCTGAAGGGTTGAGATCAAAACAAGAAATAATATAGAAAATTTTAGGTTCATAACACGTAATCAATTTGGTGCAAAAATAATTCTTCTCGTTTCCATTGATATTAATCAGAAGTTATGAATAGCATTCAAATTCTATCGTATGTGACCAAATTGTTAAGAAAGCTTCTGAAAACTTTACCATTCATCGCTTCACAAATGACTTCGTGTGTCCATTTAAACGCACTAAATAATAACCCGCCGAGAAGGAAGAGATATCCAAAATCGCTTGTGATCCAAAAATATTGGATGTGTGAATTAAATCTCCGAGTGAGTTGAAGATTTCCACATGATTAATATCCGCTGAAGACGAGGTTAGTGTAATTCTGTCAGCTGCAGGATTCGGAAACAAGGTAAAAGAAGAAGCAAGAAATTCAGGAGTACTCACATCGCTGGTATTGGCATTGCAGTCGTCGTCAATTCCGTTTTCCCACACTTCAGTTGCGGCAGGATTTATCGAAGGGTTCGTATCGTCGCAATCGTCACCGTTAGTTACAAATTGTCCAATGGGTATCAAACATAAATCTTGTCCCGTCGTAGGGTCGCCATATGTATCGTTGTTGGAGTAACTTCAGTCGCATACATAGAAACCCTATATATGAAAGCCCAGCTCAAACAAGAGATCAAAGAACTGCGTAAATTGAAGAAGGAAATCAATGAAATACGTA
>CALCNZ010000338.1 GCA_937897625.1 uncultured Flavobacteriales bacterium | reverse complement strand
GGGTGTGAATCCATTGAATGGTGACACGTTGTGTTATGCTAACCACGTAGGTTATAGCTCAGATTTCAACGTAGCAGTTAACATGGGTGGTGCTTGTGGAGATATTTCATGGATAGACGCAACGGACAATCCGATTATTTCTTTCCAAGTTCCTTCTGATCCTTTTGCTCCTTATTACACTGGAACTGTAATTGTTCCTGGATTGAATTTGCCGGTAGTTGAAGTAAACGGAAGTTATGATGTTCAAATGGCATTAAGCCAATATGGAAACAATGCAATTTTTGAAATGGCTGAAGGTTATGCTCCTGGTCAAGTTTATACAGATGCTGCGAACATGACAAACAACGGTTTCCACGGTCTTTTCCCATTGGAACGTCCAACAGGAATGGAAGCGGATTCAGCACCATGGGAGTGGTGGGATGCTGCAACGAATGTTAACAGTGCAAATGGTTTCTTAACGAATCCAGATATGTCAATGGCTAAAGGAATGGCTTATTGCGATTCTATTATGGGATATGCCGGTCCACGTATTGCTTGTGCCTTGAATTTGAGTACAAGTCCTTGTTACGAAAGCGTAAATGAAAACGAAGAGGTTTCATTTAGCGTATTCCCTAATCCAGCTAACGAATCGTTTGCAATTCGCGCTTCAGAGCGTGTAAGTGCAATTCGCGTATTTGATGCAATGGGAAGAGTAGTTTACAATTCAAACTCTTTGAATCAAGGAGTTGTAACGGTAGATTCTTCTAATTGGTCGGCAGGAATGTATACCGTTGAGGTTCATACTTCGAACAACGCGGTAGCAAGAAAGAAAATGTTAAAGAACTAATTAGTCTTTTACACATGGAAAAGGCCCTAGAGATAGGGCCTTTTTTTATTTCATTAATTTTTGAAATTAAGCTTTCGAAATATTTTCACAGAGCTCTTTGTACTCTTCCGGAGTGAATGTCAAACGGTCTTTTTCAAAATTCATATCGTGAATAGTATTAATTGGAATAAGATGTAAGTGTGCATGTGGAACTTCCAACCCAATAACACTCATACCAATTTTTTTACATGGAATAACGGATTGAATTTTACGAGCGACTTCTTTCGCAAATAGATTCAGCGCTTGAAGGTCTTCATCAGGAAGGTCGAAGATGTAATCGATTTCTTTTTTCGGAACAACAAGTGTATGACCTTTGGCAACGGGAAGAATATCTAAAAACGCAATGAATTGATCATTCTCTGCAATTTTGTAACAAGGTATTTCACCATTGATAATGCGAGTGAACAGGGAAGCCATTAGCGATTGATGTCTAGGATTTCGAGTTGAAGGGTTCCTGCAGGAACTTGAACTTCTGCAATATCACCTATTTTTTTTCCTAATAACCCTTTTCCAATAGGAGAGTCAATACTAATTTTTTTATTTGCAAGATTCGCCTCATTCTCTGCAACGAGGGTGTATTCAACTTCCGTATTCGATTTTAGATTTTTCAATTTCACTCGTGAGAGTATGAAAACTTTCGAATTGTCTATATGAGAATCATCAATTAATCGAGCATTTGCCGCGAGGTCTTCCATCTTGGCGATACGTGCTTCGAGATGTCCTTGCGCTTCTTTTGCTGCATCGTACTCAGCATTTTCGCTAAGATCACCTTTGTCTCGAGCTTCTGCAATTTGCTGACTAATTTTAGGACGTTCAACCATTTTCAAATGATGAAGATCGTCTTTTAATTTCTTAAGTCCTTCGGCAGTGTAATAAGCAATATGTGACATGGTCTTGTAAGTATTAAAATAAAGAAACCCCGCGAACGAGGTTTCTAAACAAATATAGTAAGAATATTATAGTGTGATGTGAATTCCCATGCTGTGAATTCCGTTGAATGGATTCGTTAAGCGGTAAGAATAATCTAATCCAATAACACTTCCGTTGTCTCCTGTAGGCAATTGAATAGTCATTCCTGCAGTAGGTCCAGATAAAGCGCTTTTCGCGTTGTAGGTGGTATTGGTTCCAATGTCTTGTTGGTATCCACCGCGAAGGAAAAGACGACTGCGAAGGTTGTACTCTAATCCTAAAGCAATTTGGTCTTTGCTAAATGAGTTCGAAGTGTAAGCAGCGTTGGCAGTAAGCTTCATGTTGTTCTTCATTAGGAAGTCATAACCGAAACCAACGTTTACCATTGAAGGCATTTCATAGGCTTGTGATCGTTGTTCAACGGTAAGCGTATTTCCACTTGCTGGAATAACCGCTGAAACGGTTAATCCATCTCCTTTGTAGCGCATAGGCGGTCCAACGTTACGAAGTGTGATGCCGAAACGAATGTTATCTTTTTCTCCGGTTACGTAACGGATACCAGCATCGAAAGCAACCCCCTGTGATCTTACGTTGTAAATGGCTTCACTAATCAGACGAACAGTAAGTCCACCGTAGATGCTGTTCGAGAATTCTTTTGCGAAACTGATTCCAATGTTTGAGTAATTTACAGTAAAAGAACCGATGCCTCCTTCAGGCAAAGCTTCTGTAGTTCTGGCAATATCTCCGAAATTCATGTTCACAACGGAAAGACCGAACGCACCTGATTTGCCAATTTTTTGACCAAATGCAGCTGCATTCAATTTAATTCCTGTTCCAACAAAGTATTGGGTGTTCGTAAAAAGAAGTTCTGTCTTTTTGGTGAAAGCAAGTCCAGCAACATTTAGGAATACACTTTCAACTCCGGTTACAGAAGACAAGGATGAATTTCCTAATCCAGAAGAACGAGCCCACGGATTCACTAGCAAGTGGCTAGCACCTGCTGATCCAGATCTATCAGGATTTCCCGCGAATAGCGTGAATGACATACCTAGAAGTAGGATGAATGATATGATTGATTTTTTCATGATCGTAATTCGTTTTTCAATTAGAAGTTATTCAAGTCAACTGGACGCATAACGCCGAACCATTTTAGTATTTTCTCTCCAATACCTGGCACTTGCACATGAATGATGTAGGTACCTGAAGCAATTGGAATATTACGTTCGTTCTTTAAATCCCAATCAACACTTGTGATTTTATCTGCCTTTTTGAATTGACGTATTCTGTTTCCGTTAAGGTCATATACGGTTACCGTACAGATATCTGGCAGATTCGTGATTTTAATGCGGTTATCCAATTTATTCGTCTCGTAAGAACTGAAAGCATAGTATGGATTTGGTACAACATTAATAAGATCAAGAACCGATGTAAGCGTGTTCGCATCGTTCGTGGTTGTCGCAATATTCTTCGTTGAGAAGGTGTAGATATTTCTCCATTCATTCACAGAATTTGCTGGAGTTGTGATATCTGGATTGTTGTAAGAATAGCTGCTGTATGGCTTACCCACACGTATACTAATACGAACGTCATTAGGAATAAGACCTTCTTCAACTGAAAGCAACGGATGCTCAGGGTTAACTAATCCACTTCCTACCCATGTGCAAGCTCTGAAAACTTTTTTCCAGTTAGAAGAACTTAGAGCAGGATCTGAGAGTTTGCTGTACAAGAACGCACCATTATCGTAAGCAGGGCAAAGTGCTAAGCTAGAAGCTGGACTTGTTGCAGAGTAATCTTCATAGCGAAGATTTTTAAATACATAAATCCAGTGTTGTCCTGCAAATAGAGGAGAATTGTTATTCGTGTATAGACGGCTTGAAGGATTCCAGATCATGTCACGACCATTTTCACCTACTAACCAGCTGTCTTCACCAAATGCCATGTTTAATCTTTCGCCTGTGCTTAGATCGATTGCATAACCTGGGAACCAACCCATTCCAATTGTTCCAACAAGATCACCTTCAGCAGAATTATATCCGGCTTGTCCTGCTTTTCTTCCGTTTTTATCTACAGAAGGAGCTCTACGCACCTTCATTTTTTCAGGATCGATGGTTGCATCGCCATCATTATCTTCAGCAAGTGCTGGCGTGTACTGCATTTCCAATATTGGGCAGC
>CALCNZ010000337.1 GCA_937897625.1 uncultured Flavobacteriales bacterium | reverse complement strand
CGATCTACCTACGCGGTGCTGATAGTCTTCGGGGTCGTGACCGCCGTAATACGTCCATTGCCCTTGTCCCAGTTCTCCGTGAATATACTTCGCGCACTTGATGTTCTTCGATTCCCCCATTACCGTAACATCGCTGCGTATATACCCTTCACGAAAAGAGGTCGTTTGTCCCATAAAGCCATGAATAACCTGCGTGTGGTTCTGCGTTAAGATGGTTGGAATAATATCCCACTTCGCGGAAAAGTCGAACAGCGTAAAGAAATCATTTTCTTCTTTCACCTTCAGATGATCCTCTGTTCCGTCTATGTTTGAAAACTCATAGACCATCGGATCTTTAATGATGTTGTAATTCTGGAAGGCAAAGCCCTGAGCGAAATTCAATTTCTTCTGCGCATTCGGATCACTCGGATCTCCGTCGAAGACACTTTCAACCATGTCAACACCCTGCGCAGCAAGGGCAATATCGTACGAGTCGGTGCCACTGCACATGGTGAAGAGAAACCCTCCGCCGATAACGAAATTCTTAATGTTAACAGCAACCGCACGCTTCATCTCCGAAACCTTGTTGAATCCGAGTTTTGCAGCAGTTGCTTCTTGGTTACGCACCTCCTCACGGTACCAAGGCGCCATGCTGTAGGCTCCGTAAAACTTTCCATACTGACCCGTGAAATCTTCGTGATGCAGGTGAAGCCAATCGTATTCAGGAAGTTTTCCAGTTATAATTTCTTCATCGTATATACTCGTATACGGAATTTCAGCATAAGTCAAAACCAAAGTCACCGCATCGTCCCATGGTTGCTTGCCTTGAGGAGTGTACACAGCAATCTTCGGCGCAACTTCCAACTTCACCTTTTCCATATTCACTTCGGGATCGGCAATTTCTTGGTATATCGCCAGCACCTGCGCATCGGCTATCACCTGAAAACTCACGCCGCGTTCGGTACATTTTTTTTGAATGCTGGGAATGTTGTCCATTAAAAAACTTCCGCCTCTGTAATTCAACAACCATTCGATGGGAAGCTTTTGTTCGAGCACCCAATAGGCAATGCCGTAGGACTTAATGTGATTTTGCTGCGATTCGTCCATTGGAATAAGCAGCATGCCCGCGAAGCAAGAGTTGCCCAACAGGGCAAGAGCTAATATTACAAGTGATTTGCGCATGGTTCAAAGATACTCACGACCAAGAACAACGCAAGACTTAAAAAATTGTGTGTGCTTTTGGTTGAAAAGTCGGTTTGACCTTCCTCAAACGAATGGCTAACTTTGCAAAAAAAATAACAACACCATGAAATTTTTCATCGACACTGCAAACCTGGATCAAATTAGAGAAGCAAAAGACTTAGGCGTTCTAGACGGGGTAACCACAAATCCAAGCTTAATGGCGAAGGAAGGGATCTCTGGAACCGATCGCGTAATGAAACACTACGTTGACATTTGCGAAATTGTTGGAGACGGCGATGTAAGCGCGGAAGTGATTGCAACCGATTTCGAAGGCATGGTGAAAGAAGGAGAAGACTTGGCTGCTTTACACGAAAATATTGTGGTGAAAGTTCCAATGACAAAAGACGGCGTAAAAGCCATTCGTTATTTTACAGACAAAGGCATTCGTACAAACTGTACGTTAATTTTCTCTGCAGGACAAGCGCTCTTGGCTGCGAAAGCAGGAGCGTCTTATGTTAGCCCTTTCGTTGGTCGTTTAGATGATATTTCTACAGACGGAATTGATTTGATTGAGCAAATCAGAACCATCTTTGACAATTACGGTTTCGATACTGAAATCCTTGCAGCTTCTGTTCGTCACCCTATGCATGTTATTGCTTGTGCTGAAATTGGAGCAGATGTGATGACCGGACCGTTAAGCGTGATTTTGCAATTGTTGAAGCACCCGTTAACCGACATCGGATTGGCGCAGTTCTTAGCTGACCACAAGAAAGCAGCTGAAGCGAAGTAATTTTGATTTCTATATCAGACCACAACGCCGATTATACGGCGGCACAAATTATTCGGAAGAAAGGCGTGTGTATTCTTCCAACGGATACGGTATATGCTTTCGCTTGTGCGTTGTCAGATAAAAAAGCAATAGAGAAAATGGCTCATTTGAAAGGCGTGCGTTTAGACAACGCGCGCTTTTCT
>CALCNZ010000336.1 GCA_937897625.1 uncultured Flavobacteriales bacterium | reverse complement strand
AAGAAGGTGTTCGCATTCTTTTGCTAGAGCCATCGGTCTTTGAAAAGTATCCTGTTTCTGAAAAGAGTATTCAATTTTGTATTGACTTGGCGAAAGAAAATATTCCGAACATTCAAATTGTTGTTGGTGAGTTTGAAGATTTGAAAAGAGTTCCAGAAGTGAAATTCATATTCAAGGAGCATCCGCTGAACAACTACAAAGGAGTTCAAGACGAGAGAGAGTGGATGTCGAGCGTCAAAGGGGAGTTCGGCTCTTTCTTTTCTTTTTGGAAAAAAGTAAAGAAAGAGTTGCAATGAAGAAATCGAATCTACCTTCTAAAATCTGCACGGTGTGCGGTCTTCCGTATTCATGGCGAAAGAAGTGGGAGAAGAATTGGGAAGAAGTGAAGTATTGCAGTGAGCGTTGCAGAAGGTCGAAAGATAAAAATTCTTCGAGCAATTAATTCCGTTTATAAAACTTCTTCCAACTGCTTCGTGTGTTGCTCAACTTGGTGTTGATTGAAGTTTTCCCATCGTGGAGCCTCATCTGTTTTTTCAAACAAAAACGAATTCAAGTATTCACTGTTCTCGTTGTGCAGATCGTGCATGTGCTGAAGAATGTGGAAAAAGAATTCGTCTAAACGATTCACTTTGGCCAATTCATTTTGAATTGAAACAGGAAGTTTGAAAGTCCGAACAATTTCATTCTTCTCTTCTTCATTCATTTCTGTTTTATATCCTTGCGTGAGCGTCTTGAAAACAAGGTTGTTCCAAATGACATTGTTGCTGGCCCATTCAATTTCTTCGTTGTGTTGCGCATGTTCTGAAATGAGAACAATGGCATGAAGCACTTCGGGAAGATAATCTGTAGGGAATTCATCGAAGCTTCGGAATTCGTATCCGCTTTGATACAATTTTTCGCGGTTGAAATCGAGTCCAACATCGCTGAGCAATTCGTAACTCAATTCAGATTCAATGCGATCTCTCCACCAGATGTTTTCCTCTTTTTTGAATTTTAAAATCTTGCGGAATTCTTCAACCGGATAGGTAAGAACCTTTCCTTTTGGCATTGACTT
>CALCNZ010000335.1 GCA_937897625.1 uncultured Flavobacteriales bacterium | reverse complement strand
TGTTTTAACCGGTGATTCAAAGCCTGCAACCTTCCAGTTTTTGTTGCCCCAAATTTGAGCGTAGAAGCATGATTCATTGGGAAGTTGAATTTTTGTATTTCTCGAGAATTTATACGAATCTTCAGTAATCTCTAATAATCCATGAGAATGATCTGGCATAATCACAAATGCATGGAGTTTTACATTGGGGAAGTGCTGAGGTATTTCAAGCCAGCAGTTGTGTGCGATAGTTCCCCGGGGATTCAAGTGCATTTTAGCATCACTTATTTTTCCGAATAAGTGTTTTCGATCTATACAATTCAATGTAATGAAGTATGTTCCTCGTTGAGAAAAATCGAATCCCTTCAATCGGATTGATCTTCTATTGAATCTTTTTCTCTGCATATTTTTTTCTGCAAAGAGAAATGCATTTCATTAAGTGGAATAAATCTGCTTATTCAGAGAAATAATCTTCTGTATGTGATGTAAATATTCATTCAGAGGATTTCTGAGATTCTCTTATTTGAATAAATGAACATAATTTGAAGAAAGAAGAATTATTCTAAAAAATAGAATTTGATCTAAATGAAATCGAGGTGAATAATCATTCACCCCGATTTGGAATTAGTTCTATTTTAAAAAATAATCTTCTAATCAGAAGAGCAGTCTTAATTACTTCCCTCTCACAAACATCATCTCATCTACAATATTCTTTCCGCCCATAAGCTCTTCAACAATGAACAATACATAACGAATGTCAACTGCAATCGTGCGTTGCAAGGCTGGTTCGTAGGCAATGTCTCCGCTCATAGCTTCCCAGTTTCCGTCGAATGCAATACCAATCATTTGTCCTTTTGCATCCAACACCGGACTTCCACTGTTTCCACCGGTGATATCTAAATCTGCAATGAAACAAGTTGGTAATTCACCTTTCTCGTTTGCATATCTGCCGAAATCTTTGTTCTCGATTTTCTTAGCCAATGCCTCTGGTACAACGAACTCTGGATTGCTGTTGTCGCGCTTCTCCATAATTCCTTTCGCAGTGGTATAAAAATCATAATGAACCGCATCCGCAGGCTGATAGTCCTTCACTTGTCCGTAGGTAATACGCATTGTGCTGTTCGCATCAGGAGCATATTGCTTGTCAGGATTCATGGCACGAAGTCCAGCTACAAACTGACGTTGTCCTTTAGTCATTTTTTCGCGAGGGATCAATTTGCCCAGTGCATCACCGAATTCACCTGCACTCTTAGCAGTGATTACAGCCATGTCTTTCTCAAACACTTTCTGATTTGGTTTCGCTAAGAAGTTCATCAATTTCGTTTTGTCTACGATAATTGAAGTAGCAAAAAGCTTGTCCGCATAGGCCTGAACGTTTCCTTTGAATTTTGCGTCAAGCACTGCGTGCCACGTTGGACGAGCAGTTGCAGCAATGCGATTGCGATACAAGTTGGTTAATGCAACAAAAACATCTTTGTCTGTCGGCACGTCATATTCCACAAAAAATGCCTCAGCCGAAGCTTTGAATCCATCTAACATCGCTTGTTTTTTCGTTGCGTCTGTTTCAGCAAAGTACTTCGTGAATGTATTCTGAAATTCAGATGCCAAGCCCATAAATTCAGCTCCACCCATTCCAGTTAAACGCGCATACAAGAATGCTTTTTGTGTTTCGTTGGTTGAAGAATAAAAGTCTTGCAACATCGGAAGCGCCTTACCGTATTTTTCGTTGGCCGTTGCGTTTGAGGTTAACCAATTGGTGAAATTCGTTTCTGTGGTAGCTTTCTTTCCGGCAACGTCTAAACGCTTCAATCCGCGGGTTTGACCAATGTAGTATTTCCAAGAGTTCGCAGTGCTCGCATATTTCGCAGCATACATTAAACGCACGCCTTGGTTCGCATCCATGTTTTTCTTCCATGTCTCTAATTTCAAACCGAAGCATTCAACCAAAATTGGGTTCTGAACGTCTACCGCCTGTTGCACTCCGAAAGAAGTTAAATAACGAGAAGTTCTCGCAGGGTATCCCATGATCATTGCGAAATCGCCTTGCTTTACACCACCCATGTTAATAGGGAAGAAGTGCTTGGGCTTTAATGGTGTGTTGTCTTTGCTGTAATCTGCTGGCTTGTTTTCAGCTCCTGCATAAATGCGCAACATGCTGAAGTCACCGGTGTGACGTGGCCACATCCAGTTGTCGGTGTCACCACCAAATTTACCTACGCTCTCTGGTGGGTTACCTACCAAGCGAATGTCGCGGTAAGTCTGATAAACGAATAAATAGAATTCGTTTCCAGCATAAAACGTTTTTACTTCAGAATTGTAAAGTCCGCTTTCATTCGCAGCCTTCACAATTTCTTTGTTGCGAGCTACAATTGCTGCGTCGCGCTCTGCTTCAGTCATGTTGTCGTTTACAGCGCCCAATACACTCGCTGTTACATCTTCAACACGAACCAAAAAAGAAAGCGTTAAACCGGGAATCGGAATCTCTTGATCCAATGACTTCGCACAAAATCCGTTTTGAAGAATGTTGTTTTCTAAGGTTGAAGAAGATTGAATAGCATCGTATGCACAGTGGTGATTCGTGAACACAAGTCCCTTGTCGCTCACAATCTCTCCGGTGCAAAATCCTGCACCGAAGCGAACAATAGCATCTTTTAATGAAGCTTGATTGATGTTGTAAATATCTTCTTTGGATAGTTTCAATCCAAGACCTTGCATTTCAGCTTCGTTAATTTTATTCAACATAGCCACCACCCACATGCCTTCCGTAGCGAACATTGCGCTTGGGAACATCATGAGCACCGTTAGTGCGAGAATGAGATTTTTTTTCATTTGATTTATTTGATGTTTGACGTTTTACTTTCTTAATTTTTTCTTGTTGGCATCCAACTTCGCTTGCTGAGCCTTTTGCATTTCTTCAATGCGTGCAGCGAATCCACCTTTTTTCTTCGGCTTCTTTTTGTTCGCTTCAATTTTCTCACGAATAGAATCTTCATTCACGAAGTACTTCTTAATGGCCCACATTTGTCCAATTGAAATAACGTTCGCCGTGAAGTAATACAAACTCAATCCAGAAGGCATGCTGTTGAAGAAGAAGATCATCATGAACGAGAAGATGTTCATCATCACTTTCATATTCGGCATTCCCGGTTGAGACATGGTTGGTTGTGAACCCATGCTCATCTTCGAATACACAAACGTAGAGGCTGCCATTAACAAGGTGAATCCACTTACGTGTGCACCGTAGAAAGGAATGTTAAATGGAAGATTCAAAATGCTGTCGTAAGCAGCCAAATCTTCTGCCCATAAGAAACTCTTACCGCGCAATACAATCTCGGCTGGGAAGAAGCGGAACATCGCATAAAGAATAGGCATTTGAAGCAACACGGGAATACAACCTGCAAATGGATTCACGCCGGTCTGACGGTAAAGCGCCATGGTAGCTTGTTGCTTTTCCATGGGGTCTTTTCCTTCGAACTTCTTGTTAATCTCATCGATCTCAGGTTTCAAAACGCGCATTTTGGCGCCACTTAAAAAGTTCTTCCAAGTAATAGGGAAGAGAACCATTTTAATAATTACAGTGACAATTAAAATGATTAATCCGAATGAAAGAATGTAATCGGAAAGGAACCAGAACAACGGACGAACCACATACTTGTTCACGTATCCAATGATCCACCAACCGTAGTCAATGATGTTCGTGAATTCATCGGCACCGCTTGTTTGAAGCGCCTTGTACTCATTCGGACCTAAGTAAAATTGGAATTCAGCTTTTGCGTTTGAAGAGGCTTTGGTTTTTAAAGGAAGTTCAGCGTAATACGATTTGGTATGCCCTGAATCTGCCGGAACCATAACGCTCAAATCTGCGTTCTTGTCGAATCCTTCAGCGCTAATAATAGCTGCAGTGAAGTAATCTTGCTTCATTGCCACCCAATTCAATTCTTTCTCTGGACGCTTTTGATCGCCAGATCCTTCGCTTAAGTATTTGCGATCACCTTCTACTTCGCGATAGAAAATAGAAGACTTGCTTCGCTCTGCTTGAATTCCTTTTTCCTGAGCCAATCCGTTCAATAACCATCGGAAAACAAGCGGAGATCCGAACATCTCGTTCTCCAATCCTTTCGCTTCGAAGCTACATTTTACATTGTATGAATTGGGCTCTAAGGTGTATGTCCATTGCAATTGCGCGTTGTTGCTTCCAACAGCAGTCATGACAACAGTTGCCGCGCCATCCTTGGCGTTTGCTTCCTTCGTTGAAGCAACGAAGTTCAATTCACTCGAAAGCAATACTGCGCCGTTTCCGTTCTTCCAAGCAATATCCATCTTGCTTTGAGCAGTGTCCCACAATTGAACTTGCTTGTCTGAATTGAATTTTTTGTAGTCCGTTTCCAACAGTTCCGCTGAATGCAACATTCCTCCTTTCGAAGAAATCTTCACCTTGATTTTATTGTTGGAAAGAACAGTATAAGCTGCTTCTGCCGGAAGGGCAGCTGCATCCAATGATCCGTATCTCGCAGAATTTAAAACAGCCACTTGAGGAGTGGTGTCGTTAGAAGCCACAACCGCAGGAGTCTCAGGAGCAGGAGTGCTTGCCGCTTGAGCGGTTTGCTCAGTTTGTTGAGGTGCATTAGCTGCCGCTTCAGCTTTGGTCTTAGCAGAATACCAACTAAAGCCTACAGCAATAAGTAGCATCAACGAAAGTCCAATGACGGTGTTTTTATCGAATTTCATGTTTTGTAAATGAGGTGCAAAAGTCGGAAGTATTCATAAAACTTCCACTTTTTTTTGTGTTCACTTCAATTAATCGTGAATTTTGCCAAGAATCATGAAGCTAACCCATTCAACAATAAAGTTCTCATTACTGCTGGTATTGCTTGTTGGGATTGGTGTTGTTGCGCTACTCATAGGTAGCCAAACTTTGTCGCTCGCTTCCATGTTTCAGGACGCGGAATCGCCCGCTGGACGCGTGCTATGGCAACATCGTCTGCCGCATGTATTAGGTGCAATCGTCGTTGGAAGTTCCCTCGCTTTAAGCGGGAATTACATGCAAGTGATTTTTCGAAATCCACTTGCGGGTCCTTCGGTTCTAGGCATAACAGGTGGAGCTTCATTGGCCATGGCTGTTATCTTTCTAACCTCTTGGGGAATGAATTGGTTTCTGAACGCAGGCACTTGGGCACTTTTTATTCCGGCTTTTGCGGGTGCTATGCTGGTGCTTTCGCTGTTGCTTGTTATTCAACGTAAAATCCCAATGGCTTCAACGCTGTTGGTAGTTGGACTGCTCTTTTCACATTTCACGGGTGCTATTGAAAGCATTCTTCAGAAAATGGCCGGCGCCAACAATGTCAATCAGTTTGTAGTGTGGGGCATGGGATCATTGGACGGACTTACGCTTTCGCAATTGCCGTGGTTATTGGTTGGGGCTTTCGTTCCCTTCCTTCCAACATTTTATTTCTTAAGGAAACTGAATGCCTTCGCCATGGGCGAGCAAATAGCAGCCACCTCGGGTGTAGATGTAGTGAAACTGCGTTGGATATTTCTAATTGCAGTCGGAATTTCAACAGCGACCATTACCGCGTTTTGCGGCCCCATTGCTTTCATTGGACTTATGGCACCGCATGTTGCGCGATTGTTCATTCGGACATTCAATCAACTTCAACTCGTATTATTCATACCCTTTGTAGGAGCAATCTTGTTGGTGATAGCCGATATCCTTTCGAGGTATTACGCCCTTCCACTCAATGCCGTTACGGCTGCAATTGGTATTCCGTGCGTGTTCTACATCGTGTTCAACCCTAAACGAAGCGGAGTATGGATCAGTTAATAGTGAAAGATATTTCGGTAGTTCGAGGGAAGAAGACTGTTCTTTCAAATTTATCCATGAACTTTTCTTTCGGAGAATTGGTGGCAATTGAAGGAAATAACGGGTCCGGTAAATCAACATTTTTGGAGACGTTGGCTGGACTTATTTCAATGGCCCATGGTGAAATTTTGTTGGAAGGAAAAAGTCTTTCTCGCTTGTCGTTTGCCGATCGAGCGCAATTCATTTCATTTATTCCATCTCGAAAAACAACGGCCGCTTCTCTCGAAGTGAAGACCGCCATTTCAGTGGGCGATTTAAGTGGAAAGAAAAGCAGTCGAGTGGAAGAGGCCCTTGAAAAATTCAATTTGAAAAAACTTCAAGACAATTTACTTACGGAATTAAGCGACGGCGAATTCCAGCGCGTGCAGTTGGCTCGGGTTTGGGTCCAAGACACTCCAGTTGTGTTACTCGATGAACCTGCAGCGCATCTCGATGCGAATGCCCGCGTAGAATTATTTGCTGAATTGCTGAAATGGGCGAAGGAAGGGAAGAAGCTCGTTATTCTGTGCTCGCATGAATTGCATTTGAACAAGCAATTCGCAACACGCACGGTTCAATTTTAGAGTCGGGCAATATTTGAATTCCGTTTCTGTTTGACAAAAGACTTATTTTTACAAAAAATTATTAGACCATGAAAAGAAGGTTAACCCTTTTCTTCGCGCTTTGTGCGTTTGTTTCGTTTTCACAATCAAAGAGTGTAACCGCTCCGATTACCGATGTTACCTTGTTTCTCAGCGGAGCGCAGGTGACCCACAAAGGCGATGTTAATTTGAAAAGAGGTGAAAACACCTTAGTGCTTTCAGGACTTACAGCAGGCATGGACGTGAATTCCATTCAAATTTTGGGAAGCAAGGATTACACAATCCTAAGCGTAAAGCATCAGATGAACTACACGTCAAAGGTTTCAAATACGCGTGTTCGTGCCATTCAAGACAGTATTAAACTGTTGAGTTTTCAAACCGCAGAGCGTGCGAGTTTGCGAGCCGTTTATCAGGAAGAGAAGGCGTTCTTGCAAGCCAATCGATCCATCAAAGGCGATAACGCTTTGCTCATTCGCGAAGATCTTTCTGAGATGGCCGACTTTTACAGAAGTCGTATGAAAGAAATTGAATACAAGATTTTGGATTTGAATCAAACCGATCGTGATAGCAACGAAAAGATGCAACATCTGCAAACGCAGCTTTCTCAATTGCAATCGCAAAATGTGACCAATCCTGGCGAAATTGAATTCGTAGTAACTACCGACGAAGATAAAAAAGCAGATGTGGTGATTACTTATTTGGCAACGAATGCGGGCTGGACACCTTATTACGATTTGCGCGCGGAAGACATTGAGTCGGATATTGAGTTCACCTACCGCGCGAAGGTGTGGCAAGGAACGGGCGCCGATTGGAAGCGCGTGAACTTGACCATTTCAACGGGCAATCCGAACGTAGGCGCACAGGTTCCTGCTTTGAATCCTTGGTATGTGAACATCTACTCTCCTCAAGCCTACCGTGGCAGAGCGAAAGGGGAGTCTTGGGCGAATGATGAATACCTTCAAAAACCTGCTGCAATGGCTTCGGGTTATGTAGCAGAAATGGACAAGTCTTCTTATATGTTGAACAGTATGCAAACGTCTGCTTCATTCACAACGGTTACTTCAAATTCAGTCAGCACGGAGTTTAAGATTTCAATTAAATACGACATCGCCAGCGACAATCAGCCGGTTGAAGTAGTTATGCAAAAACAACGTTTGAAGGCTTCTTATAAATATGTTGCTATTCCTAAGTTAGAAGCAGCGGCTTATTTGCAAGCAGACATCATCGATTGGATGCAATACAGCTTGTTAAGCGGAGAAAGCAACATCTATTTCAAAGGAACTTTTGTTGGAAATGGATACATAGATCCTGCATTAGCGAACGACACACTTCAATTGTCATTGGGACGCGACAACGCCATTACGGTGAAACGAGATCAAGTGAAAGACTTCTGTAAGACCAGTGTTTTCGGTGTGAAGAAATCTACTTCGAAGGCTTATGAAATCACCATCGTTAACACGAAGAAGAAGCCAATTAATATTGAGGTGTACGATCAAGTTCCATTGACCCAGAATGCAGATTTAGAAGTGGCTGTTGAAGAACTTTCAGGCGCCACACAAGAAGCCGCTACGGGCAAGGTAACTTGGAAGATGACTGTTGAGCCAGAGAAAACAGAGAAACGTCAATTGCGATTCACGGTGAAATATCCGAAGAAGAATCTGATACAGAATTTGTAATCGAATGAGTCGTTTGTTGTTCTGGCTTTTCTTGAAGCCACTAAGTTTGCTGCCTTACTTCATGCTGTATCGAATTTCAGATGTCGCATTTTTCCTGCTATACGTGTGCTTTGGATACCGAAAGAAGGTGGTTATGTACAATATTGAATTGGTTTTTCCAACCAAGAGTAAAAAAGAGCGCGAGCAAATAGCGTGGGATTTTTATAGACACTTCTGTGATCTTATACTTGAAGTCATCAAGAACTTTTCTGTTTCGGAAAAGCAGTTGCGAAAGCGCTTCGTTATTCACAATGCCGATGTGCTGAAGACTTATGCGGATCGAGGACAGAGTATTATAGTTTGTGGCGGGCATTATGCCAATTGGGAAATGTGGGCGCTGGCCGCGCCCATGCAAAGTCACATGCCGCTTGTGGCCATTTACAAGCGTTTGAGCAATCCGTATTTCGACCGGAAGATGCGCGAATCGCGAAAGAAATTCGGCATGCAGTTGGTGTCAACGCGCGCCACCAAAGAGTACCTGGAAGAGCACCAAGGCGAACTTATGGGAATGGTCTTCGCGGTAGATCAATCGCCTGCCGATCCGAAGAAATCCGTCTGGATAGATTTTCTTGGCATTGAAACTCCTGCTCATTTTGGAGCAGAGAAATACGCAAAGGAATTGAACCTGCCTGTTGTTTTTGGACACTTGAAAAAATTGAAGAGAGGCTATTACGAATCTTATTTTGAGGTGCTCACTGAAAATCCGAACGGTTTTGAAAAAGGAGCCCTCATTCAATTGGCAAATGATCGTTTGGCCGAGGATATTTACAATGAACCGTATTTGTGGTTATGGTCCCACAAGCGTTGGAAACACAAGGACAAGAAGCCGAAAGAACAGCAATAAAATGGGACCATGGGAAGGAAATTTAAAAAAAAATGAACTCTCCCTTGTTCCTTTCAGAATAATGCATATATTTGCACCCCTATTTTTAGGGACGAAAATCAGACGACTATGAACCGCATTAAGGAACTTGAAAGCAGAATTAACCCAATCGCAGAATACCCAAAATTCTCTGCAGGTGATACCATTTCTGTAACGTATAAAATTAGAGAAGGAGCAAAAGAGCGTCTTCAAACTTTTACTGGAGTAGTAATCCAAAGAAGAGGAACGGGTTCAACAGAAACCTTTACCATTCGCAAAATGTCTAACAGTGTGGGTGTTGAGCGTATCTTCCCGATAGCTTCACCTTTCATTGATACCATTGAAGTGAACAAGCGTGGTAAAGTGCGTCGTGCACGTATCTTCTACCTACGTAACTTACGTGGTAAAGCTGCTCGTATCGCTGAAAAATAATTGCGTCTCGCAACATATTCTAAACGCTTGGTTTGTCTCAAATCAAGCGTTTTTTATTTTTATACCCTCCCCTCATGCCAACTATTACCCTCGGAAAAGGAAAAGATAAACGCGTCGCCCACGGTCACCCTTGGGTATTTGCCAATGAAATCGTTAGCGAAGAAGGCGAATATCAAGCTGGAGATATCGTCGATGTTTGCAATCAACGCGGTAACTTCCTTGGAAAAGGATATATCAACCCAGCGTCCTTAATCCGCGTCCGTATCCTTTCACGTAAAAAGCAAGAAAATATCAATGGCGACTTTTTCAAACAGCAGATTGAAAAGGCATGGAACTATCGCAAAAGCATCGGCTACGATAAAAACTGCCGTATCGTCTTTGGGGAAGCAGATGGCTTAAGTGGTTTAGTGGTCGACAAATTCGAAGATATCTTAGTCGTTCAAATCCTTACGCTTGGCATGGACATCCGTCGCCAAGAAATCATTGATGCTTTAGTAACCGTTGTCGGTCCGAAAGCGATTTATGAGCGGAGCGACGTAAGCGTACGTACGCTAGAAGGATTAGAAGAGCGCACCGGTTGGATTTATGGCGAGGGTCCGACTAACTTTGTATTTAAGCAGGACGGTATCCAATTTAAAGTAGATATCGCACATGGACAGAAAACTGGCTTTTTTCA
>CALCNZ010000334.1 GCA_937897625.1 uncultured Flavobacteriales bacterium | reverse complement strand
AAAGTTCGCACAAGCTTTCCAGGTAATCTAAATTGGGGAAATTGCTGAAGAAACTGCGAATCACTTTCAACCTATCTTTCGCTCCTTCATAATTAAAAGAGAGAACATCTGCCTCAGCCTGTTTATACAAGCCTTCGCAATACGTTTGCTTCGATTGAAGAATAAAATCTTTTAATCCAATCGGTTCTTTTACGTCCAACGCACTATTTTTCCCAACGAAATTTAAAAGCTCTGAATACAATTGATCGGCTTCTCTCAGTTTTTCTTGCATGCACAGCAATCGAATAGGCCCCTCGTAATTCTCGCGAATCATTGCTTCTACTACACGTCTTTGACCAATAAGTGCTTCTTTGGTCTCTTTTCTCACGTTTAATTCAGAATAGAGACTCAGTGCTTTGGAATACATATGTGCCTCTTCAAAATCCTTCGCGTCTTGAAGCTGGGACTTGTAGGTGGAACATCCAACCACAGTCCAAACCAAAAATAGCACTATAACTCTAGAAAATATTTTATGTTGAATCTGGCTTCTCACGAAAACAAAGTTACATCTTAATGGAATTGCTTCTGCAAGCAATTAACATCTCGGTATTGAAAACCATTCCATTTCCCTGTTCATTCAAGGAAAGAAATCGTTCTTTTTGAATAACACAAAAATTGTAACACCATGGATATTCGCACTAAAAAATGGGTTCTCCTTACACTCTCTGTTCTTAGCGTTTACCTTTTCATTTTTAATTAATGAAATCTAAATTCAAAGAAATCTACAAAGAGTATTTTCCTTGGTTCGTAGATGTCTGGTATTATTTGGTGATAATTGTCGTTTTTATTGTCTGTGCAATTATTTGGTTGTAAATTTGGGTAACAATGGCCCAAAGCAACTTTTATTTCATAGCACTAAAGCCCAGTCTTCCTGAAGAACTGAGAACGCGTGCCATTCAAGCAAACCTGCTTGCACCCAACAATCTTGAGGCTATTGTTAAACCCGTGTATCTTCCCCTCTCTTTTCAATTCAACGCAGATGAAGATGGCATTTTTGAATTGGGAAATGAATTACAACTTGCTTTAAACAATATTCCCAGCTTCAAGCTGCTTCTGAAAAAAATTGAGTTCAACAACATATTCAAACAAATTTCTATTCAACCCAATTCGAGTGCTCCGCTTGAAGCACTTCAAAATAGAATAATTGAAGTGCTGTTAAACTGGAACAACTTCGAACATTCACCGGTGTCTTTTGATTTCCCAAAAGCAGAAATTGCACTCGTGAGAAGCAATTGGAGTGCGCCTGAATTTGAAGCTGCCAAGAGCAAAGCTCAAAATCTTTCCATTGAAGAAACCTGGACCATTGAGACCGTTTCCATGATGGAATGGACAACCCAAGGATGGACCGAAAAATTCTTCTTTCCTTTAGAAGATCAAAGATTACTTCGTAATCAATCCAATACTATCTTGCAAGACAAATAAGTCTTGCCTTCATGCCAAAATCATTCGATACAAAATTAGGCCTTACCATATTGGTAGCCTCACTAGGATATTTCGTAGATATCTATGATCTACAACTCTTCAATATAGTAAGCAAAGAAAGTTTAAGAGGAATAGGCATTACAGACGAAAACCTCATTAAAACCTATGACTACAGTCTCTTTCTCTGGCAAATGTCGGGGATAATTCTTGGAGGTCTTATTTGGGGAATACTGGGCGATAAGCGAGGTCGAAAGAAAATTCTTTTCGGCTCAATTCTTATCTATTCTGCGGCGAACATTGCCAATGCATTTGTAACAAATGTTGAGGCATATTCAGTTATTCGATTCATAACTGGGATTGGACTTGCCGGAGAATTGGGCGCTGCCGTTACCCTCATCAATGAATCCATGTCGAAAGAAAAGCGCGGTGTTGGCACCATGATCATTGTAACCATGGGCGCACTTGGAGCCGTTGCTGCTGTAGGCATTCACAACATTCAACTTTCATTCTTCGGATTAGCTTCGTGGCAAACTTCCTATATCATTGGAGGATGTCTAGGCCTGCTTCTCTTATTCATGCGCTTTCAAACCTTTGAAAGTGAGATGTTCGACAACGTTGAAAAACAAAAAGTGCAGCGTGGTAATTTCTTCATGCTATTCAAAACGAAAGACCGCGCGCTTCGCTATTTATCATGCATTGCCATAGGACTGCCGGTTTGGTTTTGTGTGGGCTTACTCATTAAGTTCTCTGAAAAATTCGCGACAGTCCTTGAAGTGGACGGCACTATAAATCCAACAACGTGCATTATCTTTTGTTACCTCGGGCTTTCCGGAGGAGATCTCATTTCAGGATTCATTAGTCAATTCATGAAGAGCAGAAAAAAAATCATCTTCTCCTACCTTGGAACAACCATTTTCATAAGCCTGTACTTCCTGCTGGTTCACCATCATTCCGTAACCACATTCTACATATTATCTGCGCTGCTTGGAGCGACAACAGGATATTGGGTGTTATTCGTTTCGAATGCCGCAGAGCAGTTCGGGACAAACATCCGATCCACAGTTGCTTCTACCGTTCCTAATTTCGTGAGAGGATCTACCGTTCCGATTGTACTCACGTTTAAAGCAATTGAACCCAGTTTCGGTGTCATCAACAGCGCGCTAATTATTGGTGGAATTACCATTGCTATCGCAGCAATTGCCCTCGCCTATTTACCCGAGACCTATGGTAAAAATCTAAACTTCATTGAAGAATAAAATGAAAAAATATTTCGTCTTAGCATGCCTCGCGACTTTCGCTGCATGCAAACAAGAACAAACTGTTATGCAAATTCAACAACCCCAAAACAAAAACATTCAAGACACGACATTCGATTATTTCGGAACTAAAGTGCACGACCCCTTTTTCGGTCTTGAAGACGACGGAAGCGAACGCACATTGCAATGGGTGAAAGATGAGCAAGCATTAACAGAAAATTATTTGAGAGCAGAACCTATGCGCTCAGAAATTCGTGAACGTTACACCGCTATTTTCAATTTTGAAAAAGTAAGTGCTCCTGATAAGCATGGCGATTATTATTTTTTCTGGAAAAACTCTGGACTACAGCCTCAAGCTGTATGCTATGTAAAGAAAGGAATGCGCGGTGCTGAACATGTCTTTATTGATCCAAACGCGTTAGACCCCAAAGGACTTACCACATACAATTTGCTCGACTCGAACGACGACCACACACTCATGGCGGTCGCAGTGAGCAAGGCGGGCAGCGATTGGAGCAACATTCATATTTTCAATATTGAAACAGGAGAAGAAGTTGAAACGCCTATTGAATGGGTGAAGTTCAGCGGTGCTTCTTGGTTCGGAAATGGATTTTTCTACAGTCGATATCCAGCGCCTGCTGAAGGTGAAGTTTTAAGTGGAAACAACATGAACCATGCTGTCTATTACCATGTGCTTAATACATCGCAAGACACCGACAAACTCGTATACGAAGACAAGAAGAATCCTACCTATTACAACAATGCTGGGTTGAGTGAGGACAAGCGATACCTGTTCATTACATCTGCGCCTGGCACTGATGGCTACGCTGTATACTACAAAGACATTGCAAACGGAGGAATGAATTTCATTCCGTTGTTCACCGATTTAAGTCATCACAGTTCTGTGGTTGAAGTTGCTATTGATGGCGAATTGATCGTGCACACAGATGTAGACGCACCCAATTACAGATTGGTGAAAGTGAATCCTGCGAATCCCAATCCGAAAAATTGGAAAACAATTATTCCGGAAGACAAGCGCTTGTTGGAGGGCGTTTCCACCTGCGGTGGAAAATTATTCCTTCATTACCTCAACATGGCCAACACCGAAATTGAAGTGTGCGACTATGAAGGAAAGAACAATAAGAAAATAACGCTTCCCGATGGAACCGGCACTGCTAGCGGATTCTCAGGCAAGCGTCAAGATAAAACGTGCTACTTCACGTTCACTTCATTCACCTATCCGGGTGTCATCTATTCCTTCAACGTCGAAGATCTAACCTACGGTGAATATCACAGACCTTCGGTAGACTTCAACATGAACGATTACGAAAGCAAGCAAGTACTCGTTACGTCGAAAGACGGAACACAAGTCCCCCTTTTTCTCGTTCATAAAAAAGGACTTGTGTTAGATGGAAATAACCCAACACTGCTCTACGGATACGGCGGATTCAACATTTCATTAACGCCTTCATTTTCGTCTTCTCGACTAATTCTTCTTGAACAAGGCGGCGTGTTCGCTATGGCCAATCTACGCGGTGGCGGCGAGTTTGGAGAGAACTGGCACAAAGGAGGAATGCTCTACAACAAGCAAAATGTCTTCGACGATTTCTTGGCTTGCGCAGATTACCTAATCGAAAACAAATACACTTCAACACAAAAATTAGGCATCGAAGGCGGATCAAACGGAGGACTTCTTGTTGGTGCATGCATGACTCAGCATCCTGAAAAATTCGCTGTAGCATTTCCTGCTGTTGGCGTATTGGACATGCTTCGCTACCATCACTTCACCGTTGGAAAAGGATGGATTCCTGAATATGGAAGCGCCGATGAATCGGAACAAATGTTTAAATATCTCTGCGGCTATTCGCCCTATCACAACTTGAAACCAAACACGAACTACCCGGCTACCATGGTTATGACTGCAGATCACGATGATCGTGTAGTGCCTGCGCACAGTTTCAAATTCGCAGCGATGCTTCAAGAATACACAACAAACGAAAGACCTGCACTTATTCGCATTGAAACAAGCGCTGGACACGGAGCTGGAAAAAGCACCGAACAAATCATTGCAGAGCAAACAGACAAATGGACGTTCTTTTTCAAGAATGTTGGACATAATTATTCGTTGAAATAACACTGCCGAAATAAGACTATCTTTGCACCGCTAAAATTATACGCCGTGCTATCAGTAAACAACCTATCGCTTCGTTACGGAAAACGAGCATTATTCGAAGAAGTAAATCTAAAATTCACACCTGGTCATTGCTACGGTGTTATAGGCGCCAACGGTGCCGGTAAATCTACCTTCTTGAAAATCCTCTCCGGGGAAATTGATCCCACAACCGGAAAGGTTGTTATGGACGCCGGTGTGCGCATGAGCGTATTGAAGCAAAATCACTTTGAATTCGATGACGTTCCTGTGCTGCAAACCGTGCTTATGGGAAACCGCAAGCTTATGGATGTTATGCAAGCGAAAGACGCCATTTACGCGAAAGAAGATTTCTCCGATGCAGACGGTGTGAAAGCCGCTGAACTTGAAAACATCTTCGCTGAAATGGACGGATGGAACGCTGAAAGCGATGCCGCTCAGTTGTTGAGTAACCTAGGCATTGGCGATCATTTGCACAACGACTTGGTTCACACCCTCAGCGGTAAAGAGAAGGTCCGAGTATTGCTTGCGCAAGCGCTTTTCGGAAATCCTGAGATCTTGTAGCTCGATGAGCCTACGAATGACTTAGATGTTGAAACCATTTCTTGGTTGGAAAACTTCTTAGCCGATTTTCAAAACACCGTTATTGTTGTATCGCACGATCGTCACTTCTTAGATGCCGTATGCACGAACATCGTAGATATTGACTTCAGCAAAATTCAGCTTTACACGGGTAACTATTCGTTCTGGTATGAGAGTAGTCAATTGGCTGCGCGTCAAAGAAGCGACCAGAACAAGAAGATGGAAGACAAGCGCAAGGAGTTGCAAGACTTCGTAGAACGCTTCAGCGCCAACGCTTCTAAATCGAGACAAGCAACAAGCCGAAAGAAATTATTGGACAAACTTGTTATCGATAACATTCAACCCAGTACTCGAAAATACCCTGGCATTATTTTCAAACCAGAACGCGATTGCGGAGACCAAATCTTACGCGTTGAAAATCTTTCAAAGGTTAATCCAGATGGAAGCGTTCAGTTTAAAAATGTTGAATTCACGCTTATCAAAGGCGATAAAGTTGCTATCCTTTCAAAGGATCACACTGCAATAACTTCTTTCTTTCAAATCATTAATAATTTGGAAGAACCAACCACCGGAACAGTTGAATGGGGAAGTACAATCACAACAGCTTATTTGCCCAACAACAACGAAGAATTTTTCAAGTCTGACGATAATCTAATCGATTGGTTGAGACAATTCTCTGTAGACAAAGACGAAACATACGTGCGTGGTTTCTTGGGCAAAATGTTGTTCAGTGGTGAAGAAGTTCTTAAGAAATGTTCAGTACTTTCCGGAGGTGAAAAAGTACGTTGCATGGTCTCTCGTATGATGCTTGCCAATGGCAATTGCCTCATGTTAGACGAGCCCACGAATCACCTCGACCTTGAGTCTATCACTGCCTTCAACAACGCCATGAAAGATTGGAAACACAATGCGCTTTTCACTTCACATGACCACGAGTTTACTGAAACAGTAGCGAATAGAATCATTGAAATTACTCCGAAAGGAATTATCGACAAGCGCATGTCTTACGACGAGTATTTGTCAAACGAGCAAGTAAAAGAAACAAGAAAAAACTATTACGGCTTATAACACCGTTGGTTCTTCAACTTCTTGAGCTAGAGCGACAACAGTTTTTATTTCTGGAACCGCAGACTTAATGGCT
>CALCNZ010000333.1 GCA_937897625.1 uncultured Flavobacteriales bacterium | reverse complement strand
CGATGAATTGGACTGAATTGAATGCGTTTATTGATGATCAAAAACTTAGCGGATCAGGAAATGTGGCTCAATTCGAGCTGGAAAGAGAGAATCGAACAGCTACTCCGTTTTCAATTTTAGTTCTCACCGTCATTGGGGTTTCAATCGCTTCTAGAAAATCTCGCGGCGGCATTGGATTTCACCTAGCTTTGGCAATTATTCTTGGGTTCATCTTTATATTCATTTCTCGCATTACGGCCGTAAGCGCAATGAATCTCGGAGTTCCTACTGAATTAGCCGTTTGGCTTCCAAATTTACTTTTCGGAATACTCGCATTTATACTTTACAAAAAAGCTCAGAAATAATGAACACAAAAAGAATTTTAATAACTGGCGCAACCAGTGGAATTGGCGCTGCTACGTATGAACTAGCCATAAAAAACGAACACACTGTTTTTATTGCTGGAAGGAATGAAGCGGTTCTCGCGGAAATGGCTTCGAAAAATGCAAATACTTTTTTCTTAAAAACAGACGTAACGAATGTTGAAGAAGTGAAAGCCATGACAGCAGCTGCAGTTCAACAAATGGGTGGTATTGATGTTTTGCTGAACAACGCTGGATTGGGGATTTTCGATTTATTGGAAGACGCAAAGTTGGAAGATTGGCACACGATGGTTGATGTTAACATTAAAGGTGTTTTAAATGTCTTGCATACGTGCCTTCCGCATTTGGTGGCCTCTACAGGACACATCATTAACCTCGGTTCATTGGCTTCTCACTTTGTATTTCCGAATTCAGGAGTATACAGCGCGACGAAGCACGCGGTATTTGCTATCAGCGAAAGTATCAGAACCGAGCTAGCCAAAAAAGTTCGTGTAACAACGATTAGCCCTGGTTCCGTGAACACACCATTCGTAGAGCAGACCAAAAACGAAGTGCTCCTTGCGCAATTCCGTCCAAGCTTCGCAGCCGGAATGCCTGTTGAATGGGTAGCGCAGCAAATCATGAATGCAATTGAAGTGCCGGCTGGTGTGAATGTAAGCGAGATCATTATGCGTCCCTTTCATCCCGATTCAAATTAAATTATTGTGAAGTAATCTTAATAAGTTCTTTTCGCCAAGAGCCTTAAATAGTCCTATT
>CALCNZ010000332.1 GCA_937897625.1 uncultured Flavobacteriales bacterium | reverse complement strand
AAGATTCA
This sequence comes from uncultured Flavobacteriales bacterium, assembly GCA_937897625.1. GTDB lineage: Bacteria > Bacteroidota > Bacteroidia > Flavobacteriales_D > Sanyastnellaceae > CAIZGX01. The sequence goes on along the minus strand of CALCNZ010000332.1, from coordinate 9,079 downwards.
CTACACGCACATCTGTCCGAACACCTTCCACCTCTTGGGCATACCACAATGGGAAGGTGTCGTTGTCTCCGTTCGTGAAAATGATTGCGTTGGGTTGAAGTGAATTCAAATAGTTCTTCGCCATGTCAATTCCAGTTCTGCGGTCAGAACGGTCGTGATCGTCCCAGCCTTGCGCTGCCATTAAAACAGGAGCAACAAGAGAAACCAGGAATGCAATTCCGGCTAGGGCCGTTGAAGGAATGTTCTTCAACATTAATTTCAACCAGAAATAAATTGCGGCAACGCCTAAACCAATCCAGATTGCAAAGGCATAGAACGAACCTGCATAAGCGTAGTCGCGTTCACGCGGTTGAAGCGGAGTTTGGTTCAAGTAAACCACAATTGCAAATCCTGTTAACACAAATAAAAGTGCCACAACAATGAAGTCGTTTCTGTGACGAAGCAATTGGTATACTAAACCAAGTAATCCAATTAAAAGCGGAATCATGTAGTATGAATTGTTCGCTTTGTTGTTCTTGGAAAGTTCTGGAACAGCCTCTTGATTTCCAAGACGCGCTTCGTCGTAGAAACCGATACCTGTTTTCCAGTTACCGTCTAAGAAATCTCCATGTCCTTGCGTGTCGTTTTGTCTACCTGCGAAATTCCACATGAAGTATCTCCAGTACATCCAATTCACTTGGTAACTGAAGAAGAATCCCATGTTCTCTCCGAACGTTGGTGTGCGCTTCACATCTTTTAAGTCTGCCCAAATCTTGTATTGTTGAATGTGGCTTCCTTGGCTGCTGTACATGCGTGGGAACACGTGTGTTTGCGCATAGTTCGGCTCAGTCGCTTTCTTCTCGCCAGTCTCGAGGTACTCTTCCTTCACCATTAATTTCTGATCGGTGTGGCTTGAAATGTATTGCTCTGCTTCGAATCTATTTTTGAATGAAACGACCAACTTGCCTTTGTTGTTGTCTTCGCGAACGCTGAACGATTTCACGTATACTTCGTTTCCATCTAAATAAGGCTTGGTGCGCACTTGTGGGGTGTTGAAGTATTGTCCGCGAATAAGTGGGCGATCACCGTATTGTTCACGGTTCATGTAAGAAACCAACGCGAAGAAGTTGTTCGGTTTGTTTTCATTCATAGGCGTGTCTGCTTGTGAACGAATTACAATTGTTGCGAAAGTGGTGTAACCAATCAAGGCTACGGCAATGCTCCAAGTAAGTGTATTCACCGCCACCCATCCGCGTTTCTTCGAATAGATAATTAACGAAACAAGTCCTCCAATTAAAATCAATGCGTAGAAGAATACTCCAGTATTGAAAGGCAATCCAAGTGTGTTGGTGAAAATGCGTTCAAACCAAGCTGCAATTTGAATGGACCAAATAAGAATTACGGTTTGCATAAGGAAAAGCAATCCCAAAGCAACACCTGAAGTGATGGCAACGCCCTTCCAAGAGAACGGATATTTCTTAAAGTAGTAAACGAAACAGATCGCAGGAATAGCCAACAAGTTCAACAAGTGAACACCGATTGACAATCCCATGAGGTATGCGATTAAGATAATCCAACGCAGGTTGCTTGGTTCATCGGCTTCACTTTCCCATTTCAAAATAGCCCAGAAAACTACTGCTGTAAATAATGACGACATGGCGTAAACCTCACCTTCAACCGCACTGAACCAAAACGTATCGCTGAAGGTGTAGGCGAATGCACCGATTAATCCGGCTGCGAAAATGACTAAGTTCTTGTTATCGCTGCTGTCTCCGTCTTTGTCAACCATCTTCTTCGCAAGGTGCGTGATGGTCCAGAAGAGGAACATAATGGTTGCTCCGGAAGAAACTGCAGAAAGTGAATTAATGGCGTAAGGAACGTTTTCTACTCCAACGAAAGCTGAGAACAAACGCGCAATAAGCATGAATAATGGCGCTCCCGGAGGGTGACCCACTTCGAGTTTGTATGCTGAGGCAATGAACTCACCACAATCCCAGAAAGGCATTGTTGGTTCAAGGGTCATCATGTACACTGCTGTGGCAGCCATAAACATGAACCAACCTAAAATAATGTTTGCACGTTGATACGAAATCATAGTCTTAATTTGAAGTGAGGCGAAGATACATTTTTTTTACACGCGTTCTTGACACAATTCCACTAAAACGGAATTGCTACTTTTCGGGTGAAGAAAGGCGATTAACTTGTTGTCGGCGCCTTCTTTCGGCGCTTCGTGAATCATGATGAAGCCTTCCGATTTCAGGCGCTCTATTTCAGCGAAAATGTCTTGAACTTCGAACGCAATGTGGTGCATTCCTTCTTTGTTTTTTTCGAGAAACTTTGCAATGGCGCTGTCAGGGGAAGTGGCTTGAAGCAATTCTATTTTCGATTCTCCCACTTGAAAAAAAGAGGTGATCACATTTTCCGATTCTACGCGTTCTTCCTTGTAGGGCTTAACGCCGAGCAGCGCAGAAAAAATTTCGTTCGAAGCAGCGATGTCTTTCACCGCAATGCCTATGTGTTCAATTTTCATATTAAAAATTAATTGTACAAATGAAGATAGCCTGTTACCGAATTGTAATCGGCGTTGTATTTAAGCAAATTGTATTGCGCAGGACCATTGATAAGGCTTCCATCTGAAAGCAACCATTTGCTTCCAGAACAAGTGTCGGAAATGGTTACGTTATCTGCATTCACCTTCACGTAACACGGATTGCTCGGATTGTGCGTGCTTCTAGCGTCGTAGGCCGAGAACACATCGAGATCGTTTCTGTAGATAATCAAGTCTACAGTGTTTCCGTTGTAATAAACCCATCCGGTTGGAACCGTTAAATCGAAAAAAGCGGGTTCGAAAATATTCACGTTAATTGAAAATGAGATTTGATTCAACATTTGACTTCGATCGGAACAGGATGGCATTGGGATAAAAAACAATCCCAAGAGCATCACTCCCATTAATATCTTTTTCAGACTATCCATTCAGAATATTTTTTTTCGATTCGGTTGGAACAAATTCCTTCATGTAGAAGGGTTCAATTTGCGCCATGTGTTCTTCAAAGTTAGCTGAAGTCTGGGGCAATAGCCCACTAAAATATTGAGCACTCGGCGACATTTCTTTCACACGGTCTTCCTTCCACGCGAGCTCCTTCGTTTTGAATGCTGCATCTCCTACGAAGATTGCTTTTTCCACACCAAGATTGGCTCGCCATTCATCGTTCAACGTTGCGAAGGACCAATTTCCTTTTGCATAAACATAGGCATCGTTTCTTCGCGCATCTATTAATGCTACTGGCGTATGTCCACTTTCATTTCGAACCGCATTCGCTAAAAGTTCTCCTGTGGTTGCGGTCACCATTCCAATGTTCAAAGCGTAGGCTAAACCTTTGGCAGCGGTGACTCCAATGCGTAAACCGGTGTAAGAACCTGGACCTATTCCAACAGCGATTCCAATTAAGTCCGATGGCTTCAGATTGTTTCTGTCTAAAATATCTTTTATCATTTGGTGCAACGCTTCAGCGTGAACGAATTCAGTTTCTGCGCGCTCAAAAAGATCAACAAGAACGTTATCTTTAATGAGTGCAACACTGCAATTCCGCGTAGCGGTTTCCAAACACAAGTACATTATTTCTTCTCTTCTAACTTAATGCGGTCTCCGTTCTCAATATCTTTCGATAAGAGCTCGTAAGGACCCGTTACAATTTCTTCGCCTTCGTTCAAACCGTTTGTGATTTGAATGAATGTTCCGTCTTGAATTCCAGTTTGAACTTGTTTCATTTCAACCGTATTGTCGGCCTTTTTCACAAACACAACAGTTAATGAAATATTATTTTGAAGTGAATCTGCGCGCGTTGTAACGGAAGCGGTTGGGACTGCAAGGGCATGACTGGCTTCGTCTGTATGAATTTTCACCGTTGCACTCATGCCCGGTTTAAATGGTGAATTGTTTTCTGAATTTCCACTCACACTGGCGTATGATTCTTTTACAATTTTCACCTTCACGGAGAAGTTGGTTACTTGCTCTGTGCTTGCTGTAAGTCCTTGTCCTGAATTCAAGGCAGAATACCCTACCTCTGTAACGACTCCTTTGAATATTTGATCGCTGAAGGCATCGATTTCTACATCGGCGGTATCGCCCATTTGAACGTGTACAATGTCGGTTTCGTTCACTTCCAAATCAATTTCCATTTCATTCAACACAGAAACTTTCATGATCACGTCGCCGCTCATCATGTTGTTTCCAAGTACCGTTTCGCCAAGCTCTTTTGCAAGGGCTGTAACGGTTCCAGAGATGGGTGCCACAATGGTTGTTCTACGCAAGTTCTCTTGTGCTTCGCTCTTACCTGCGTCTGCGCTTGCAATGGCGAAGTTCGCGCTGTGCACACTTTCTTCGGCGGCTTCCACTTCGGCAACGGCCGATTCAAGGGCGCTACTCGAGTTATCAAATTCTGCTTGAGAAATAGCTTTTTGATCAATTAATTTCGAAAGTCTTGCGAGAGTTGTTTCTTGCAAGCGCTTTTGCGCTTTTGCTTGTGTTAATCGCGCTTTCGCGCTAGACAAGTTACTTTTCGCTGTATTCAAGGCCGCTTCAGCGCGACTGAGAGCAGACACATAAAGATCGGGATTAATACGAACGAGTAGTTGTCCCTTTTGAACGAAGTCTCCTTCTTTCACGGGTAGTTCCACAATTTGTCCGCTCACTTCAGATTGAATTTTTACTTCAACAGAGGGCTGAACTTTTCCGCTTGCGGCAACTACTTCACTTAAATCTTTGTATTCGGCCTTTCCTAGTGTCACCACTTTCGCATCTCCCGAACCGAATATTTTCGGCAATACAAGGGCTGCAATAATCACAACAATTATTGAAATCCAGATCCATCTTTTTTTGTTTTTCATGGTTGAGACATTAGCGGGACTCCCATGTAGAAGTCAATTATTTTTCGTTTAAAAATCCAGTCGTATTTGCTTCGAACAAAATTCGATTCGGCTTGCTGAAGACGGTTTCTTGCATCGAGGTATTCAGACATACCTACCACGCCTTGGTTGAAACGAAGTTCGTTCCAATCGAAAGCCAAGTGACTTGCTTCAACTGCTTTTTGTGTGGCTTCGTAGTTTGCTTTTGCGCGGGTAACATCGAGAAAAGCTTTGCGCACTTCTTGTTCGAGTTGAACCTTGGTTTGCTGCACCGTTAACTCCTTGTCTGCGCGCGTCAATTCGGCACGTTTAATATTTACATCGTTTGAAAATCCGTTGAACAACGGAATGGTTAAACTGAAGAAAAGCGATTTGTTTACGTTGTCGTGCAGCTGATTGCTGAAGGGCTTTGTCGTGTAGTCGCTGGTTGTGTAGACAGGCTGAGGGAAAGAGAAGACGTATTGTCCACTTCCGAAGACTTGTCCAATGGGGTAAGACAATGAATCTGGAGAACCGGTTAACACCTTCGAAGCACCCGAATAACCTGAACCGTAGGAATAGCTCATGCTTAAACGAGGTGACAGTCCTCCCTTTGCAATATTTAGGTTAAGGCTACTTGAAGCCAAGGCGAGTTCTGCCGATTTTATTTGTGGGAAGGTGGAAAGTGCATTTTGAACACACGCTGTTAAGTCGGGAATTTCCTGAGCGAAATTGAAGGCGGAAGGATCGGCTTGAATACTGAAATTGCGCTGCTCTTGTTCTGTTAGTTGCATCAGTTGTGCAATGTCTAAAATAGCGGATTGAACATTGTTTCCGGCCGAAATGTAATTCGCTTCATCTGAAAACAATTGTGCTTCAATGTCACGAAGACTACCTTCAGCAGCGTTTCCAGCATTTACAAGATCGGTGATTCTTTTAAGCTGTTGTTTGGTGCGATTGAGTGTAAGCTCCGATGAAGCTTGAAGTTCCTTCGTTAATAGCACATTCAAGTAGGCCACCGAAACTTGAAGGGCCAATTGGTTGCGTTGATAGTCGAAGGTGAGCATTTGAGCGCGAGAATCTACTTCTGCCTTCTTGTATTGATTCACATTTTGCAAACCTGAAAAAAGTGTGACGCTCGTAGAAAGTCCCAAGCTATTGCTCTGAATTCGCTGCGTGGCGAATTGGTTGGTAAACGGGTCAATTCGTTGTCCCCAGTTGTAACCGTGGGATACTTGTCCGTTTAAATTTGGAAGAAAATTTCCTAAGGCTTGCTCTTGATTTAGTTTGGTTTGCTCGAGTCCTAGACTGTTTCTTTTCAAACCAATATTTCGTTCGATGGCTGTGCCCACACATTGTTGCAAAGTCCATTGAGCGTAAGTGAAGTGACTTCCTAAAATGACTAAGAAAACAAGAAAACTACGCTTCATAAATCTTCAGATTTCCGAACATCACAAGACATTCGGTATTCAAAGGTAATTGAAGTTCTTTTAATTCGCTTTGAAGAAATTCGCGATTCGCTTTCTGAAAAATACAATGGCCAAAACCGCTAAGAGGGTGTACGGAATAAGCATGAGATAAAGGATTCCAGTGTTTAACCCTTCAGCCAAACTTCCGGAAGTATTTTGATTGGCTGTTTCAGCTGTAGCCTTACACATGGCGCATTGCGCGAAGCTGGCGATATTCAACGCCAAGAAAAATAATACGACAAATAGCTTTTTCATGCTCAATGGTAATAAGGTGAAATCATGAAGTAAACAACAACGCCCGTAACAGCAACATAGAACCAAATGGGCCATGTGTATTTAGCTAATTTTTTGTGCGCAGGAAATTCTGCAATTAAAGCTCGGTATGCCGTGAATAAAATGAAAGGCAGAATAATCGCGGCAAGCACAATGTGTGTGGAAAGAATAACCAAATAGAATCCTCTCATTGAATTGTCCTTCGGGAATTCCGTTTCACCAGCGAACATGTGATGACCAATGTACGTAACGAGGAAAAGAACGCTCAAATAGATTGCGCCTTTCATTAATTTTTTATGGGCTTCGAAATTCTTATTCTTCACTGCAACAAGGGCAGCCACGAGCAGAACAGCTACTGTTCCGTTGATAAGCGCATTGGCTTTCGCTAAAAGGTGAACATTGAATCCAAGATCTACGTTGGTAAACTTCAGGTAGCGCAACGACACGACTACCAAGAATACGACTGATGATACGAGATAGATAAGCGTCTTCGCTAGCTTATCGTTCTTTTTCATTTCTGCTTTCATTGAATTATTTCTTAAGTAACAAATGTAAATCTGTAAACAACTGATCCACCGCTTTTGTTGAGGTGCCGTCGTAATATCCACGAATTCTTCCTTCTTGGTCAATCAATGCAATTTGATCGGTGTGAAAGAATCCACCCTGTGCCGTGTCTGAAGGGAATGCTGTGAGTTTGTATCCTTCTTTCGCTTGCCAGTATATGTCTTCTTCATTTCCGGTTACGAAATTCCAATTGGAAAAATCAGCACCCATTCGATTGGCATAGGCCTTCAACGCTTCAGGAGTATCGTTCTTCGGGTCTACCGTATGCGAAAGAAAAACCACTTGATCGTTTATGTTCTCAGATTTCACGGAATGCTGCAATCGCGCCATTTGCGAGGAGAGCATGGGACAGATGCTGGTGCAATTCGTGAAGAAAAAATCAACCACGGCAATTTTTCCAGCCATGAAATCATTGGTAATAATTTTTCCGTCTTGATTGGTAAAGGCAAACAAAGGAATTGGATCGTAGACTGTATCTGAGATACCCTCACCCTTTTCATTGTATTTAATTTCAATTCCGAAATCGCCGAAATACGGAAGGGTCTTTTGCTTAGGATCAGGGGCTTTTGCTGGATCTGTGCACGCAGCAAGAGCCACCAATGCTAGAATGAAAATACGTTTAGTATCCACGTTTAATCTTTCTCTTTTTATTCAAAATAGCAATGTCTTCCATGAGGTTTTCAAAATGGTATTCGGTGTTTCCGTAGAGACCTCGAATATGTCCAGATTCATCTACCAAACGAAACACCGCCTCGCTCTTTAAATCTTGAATGAGAAATCCGTTACGAATGAATGAATCCATGGCCGTTGAATCTCCTTGAAGGAATTGCCATTTACTTCTGTTGTCGTCGTATTTCAAATTTTGATTCAAATACTTCTTCACCGCAGCTGTATCTGAGTATCCATTCGGATCGAAACAGACGATATAAATGTCTGGTTCCATTCGGAATTTGAAATTCGGAATGAGCAATCGCTCGGTAATTTTCGGGAGGTTGGGGTCTTCAAAATCTACAAACGCAGCCACCCATATCTTTCCCATGAGGGAATCTCTGTTGATGAGCTGATTGTCTTGATTGGTAAAAGCAAAATCGGGAATTTGATAATCCGCAGTTTCACAGCCGTTCTCACACGTCGGGCTGAAATACATGGGTTCACTAAAATTATGCTTACCCAAAGGTCCTAGGACAATGAGCAGAGTTAGGGGAATAAAAAAAAGCATACCCACCAATAGGATATACTTTTTTAATTTTTTGTTTTTCATTGCTCTTCAGCTTAGCCGAAGATGTTGTGTCCAGTTTGCACACTTACACCTTCATACAAACCAATAAAGATTAAATACATAATGAATAATGCGTAAGGAAGAAGAACAACATACTTGAGGTTCTTTCTTTCGTCTCCAAGGTGCATAAAAATCAAAACAATGTATGCAGCCTTCACTAGGGTAAGAACCAAGAATGTCAATTTAATTGCTTCCCAAGTGAATGTTCCATTTCTTTTGAATGCAACACCCATGAAAACTTCAATGATTGTGATTACTGTTAATAGAACAGTAACTGCGTATAATTTTTTACGAATTTGCTTTCCAGCTGCTTCGTCGTGCTTTGCGTTAAGAGCATAGCTCTCGTTTACAATAAGGTCGTCTCTTTCCATGATAATCAGCGATATTAGATAAGGTAGAAGAATGTGAATACGAATACCCAAACAAGGTCAACGAAGTGCCAATACAATCCGATCTTCTCGATCATTTCGTAGTGACCACGCTTTTCGAACACTCCTTTAACAGCCATTAACCAGATGATGATGTTGATTAACACACCTGAGAATACGTGAAATCCGTGGAATCCTGTTACGAAGAAGAAGAAGTTTGCGTATTGTTGTTGAATAGCATATTCGTTCTTGTGCATGTT
>CALCNZ010000331.1 GCA_937897625.1 uncultured Flavobacteriales bacterium | reverse complement strand
CGACTGGAAGAAATAGAGCGGGGTGCCGTCGTAAACAGGAGAGTTAAAACCGGGTTCACTTCCATCTGTTGTATACCGAATGGTTGAAGGAGCTGTATTTAAATCGAGAACTGAAACGCTAAATGGTGTTGAGTAGATTCCAGGATTGTGGTCGAACAACGGAGCAATGGCATAACCTAATGCGGGAGCTTGACTGTTGCTCGCATTTGGAGTTGGCGTTGCGAAAAGTGAATTCGAAGTTGAACCGTTCGGGTAGCGACCAACGCTCATATCAATGGCATGACAATTCACCACCAAACTGTTTTCTAAAATTTGTGTTGGGTTGAAAAGGAACAAGGTGTCTCCGCTTCCAGAGAGTTTAAAGCTGGTGTGAAATTGAGTTCCTGTATTGGGAAGGAAATAGGAAGTCATTGCTGCATCAGGCGTATTCTTCATTGCTATTTCAATGTAGGTGTAATTCACAGCATCTGTTGCCGCCACCTCGAACCCAAGCGAGTTTATTGGTCCAGGAGTTAGTCCGGCCGCTGTTAATTCAGCAGCGGGAATAAGCATTTGGTTTCGGGCGCTCCAATACCAATTTCCATAGGGAGCGGGGTAGTCTGTGTTTCCGTTTTGAATGGTGCCTGTTCCAATGGTTACGCCGTTTAGTTTCATGTTTGGACGCTGATAAGCCAAGGTGCCTAAGGTTGCTGAGCAAGAGGCCTCACTTCCATCGTTGAAGGTATAGGTCGTAGATCCGTATGCCGTTGGGCTTTGCAAGAAAGATGAATTTGTAATATAGCCGGTATTGCTCCAAGAACAAACGTTTACGGCCACGCTGGAAACACCGTCCCACTGAAAGGGCGTGGTGAAATTGTGAATGTTCCATCCAACAACTGGAGTGAAAGCGCCCGTGTTAATGGTGGTGGTGAAAGGTGCTGTTGCGAACCGATTTTTCTCGCTACAAAAAACAATTAAGAATTCACCGGAATTCAAGTTGTAGTGCGGAAAGGTCCATTCTGCAGGGGTTGTAGAATTATCCGTTAATGAATAACCAAATAAATCAACGGCAGCAGGTCCAGCATTGTACAACTCTATCCAATCTTGGTATTCACCGTCTTCATCGGTAACCGTGTGGTAGTTCTTGTTGCTTCCTTCATTAATCACAATTTGTGACTTCGCAGAATTGTAAATTAAGAATAATGAAAAAAGGGTTACGAGATATTTCATTCTATAAAGGTATTAATTCTGTCGAGTTTTGATTTTTTGAAGTTCCTTGGAAATTCCTTCTTCCACCAATGGTTCCATAATTAAGTAACCTGCAACATTTGGATGCACACCATCTTCGCCTAAGTCTATGCGCAATCCGTTGCGATTGTCTTTCATGGGTGAATGAAAATCTACGAAAGTAACGTCATGTGTTTCGGCGTAAAAGCGCAAGGCTTTGTTCAATTCAATAATTTTTTCAGCGGGCTCTCTGCCCGGGCTCCAAGGATAATCGAAAACAGGAAGAACCGAGCAGAGCACAACCCCAATGTCGTTTGTCTTAGCAAGTTCAATCATGGAAAAAATATTATCTTCAATCATGTCTAACGTAACATTGCCAGTGTTTCCTGCGATGTCGTTGGTTCCGCCAAGAAATACAACTACTTTGGGATGAAGATTCACCACGTCTGCGCGAAAGCGAAGTAGCATTTGCGAAGTTGTTTGTCCGCCAATTCCTCTATTCACGTAGGGCTTTCCAACAAAAAAATCGGGGTGAACGTTTTTCCAAAATTCCGTTATAGAGTTTCCCATGAACACAATGCGGTCTTCATTGTCGGCGGGGTTTTCGAGCATGGTATTGGCTTTTCTGTAGTAATTCAGATTTGCCCAATCTTGGGCATTAATGGCGTTGTGCATTGCCAAGAGTAAGCAAAAGGTAAGTATTTTTCTACTCATAAGTTCACTTCAAATTTAGACCACACGTTGCGTAATCCATTGTCCTTCGTTGATAATTTTGAAATTCAGCGTTCGGGCCAATGCAGTTTCGCGTTTTCTTCGAAGAAAATTAAGAGATATGTCGGCTTTTGAAATTGTTGGTGGGAACGCCTTGAAAGGAACAGTCATTCCGCAAGGAGCTAAGAACGAGGCGTTACAGATTATATCTGCGGTGCTGCTTACTGCAGAGCCCGTAATTATTCGCAATATTCCAGAAATTATTGATGTGTTGAAGTTGATTGATTTGCTTCAAGACATAGGGGTGAAGGTAGAGAAGTTGGCGAAAGGGGAATTTAAGTTCATTGCAGACGATGTGAATTTGGAATACTTAAAGACCGAGGATTACAAGAAAAAAGCTGCTGCGCTTCGCGGTTCCATTATGCTGGTTGGTCCAATGCTTGGAAGATTTGGACAGGGGTATATCCCGAAACCAGGCGGCGATAAAATTGGTCGTCGTCGATTAGATACCCACTTCACTGGATTTCAAAATTTAGGCGCGACGTTCAATTACGATGCGGTGAATTATTTCTATAGCGTAACTGCACCACGATTGAAGGGTGCCTATATGTTGCTTGATGAAGCTTCTGTGACTGGAACTGCAAACATTGTCATGGCTGCGGCGCTTGCCGAAGGAACAACGTCCATTTATAACGCTGCTTGCGAGCCTTATTTGCAGCAGTTGTGTAAGATGATCAACCGCATGGGCGGGAAAATTTCAGGCATTGGTTCGAATTTGCTGATCATCGAAGGCGTTGAAAAATTAGGAGGAACGGAGCACAGATGTCTTCCAGATATGATTGAAATAGGATCGTTCATTGGAATGGCGGCTATGACGAAAGGGGATATCTTGATTAAAGATGTTTCCTACAACGACTTGGGAATTATCCCTGAAATGTTCCGCAGGATGGGTATTCAAGTGGAATTGGTGAATGGCGATGATTTGCATATTCCTGCGCAGGACTCTTATGAAATAGATACCTTCATTGATGGATCGATTATGACCATTAGCGATGCGCCTTGGCCAGGATTCACGCCCGATTTAATTTCGATTGCTTTGGTAACCGCTACACAAGCAAGAGGTTCGGTGCTAATTCATCAGAAAATGTTCGAGAGTCGCTTGTTCTTTGTGGACAAGCTTATTGATATGGGTGCGCAAATTATTTTATGCGATCCGCACAGAGCGACTGTCATTGGCTTGGATCGAAAATCTACGCTGAAGGGCGTTACCATGTCCTCACCAGATATTCGTGCAGGAGTTTCCTTGTTAATAGCGGCGCTGAGTGCGAAAGGAAAGTCTACCATTCAGAATATCGAGCAGATCGATCGCGGTTATCAGGACATTGAAGCTCGTTTGCAAGCTTTGGGCGCAGATATTCGCAGGGTCTAAAAAAGCTTTGGCAAGAACTTTGGCTTGTGAGGCGCATACTGTTTTATATTTGAAATGAATTCAACAATTATGAAAAAAAATCTTATCCCTTTCACCTTGCTTCTAGCGGTAGCGGTGATGTTCAGTTTTACTTCGGTAAATAATAAAAATGCAGTTCCAACAACTGCGAAAATTGGTTTGGAAATCGGCGACGAGGCTCCAAACATTGTTATGAAAGGAGTGGATGGAAAGGACTTGAAACTTTCTTCCCTTCGTGGTAAAATGGTATTGATTGATTTTTGGGCATCTTGGTGCGGACCTTGTCGTAAAGAGAATCCAAACGTGGTTGAGGCCTACAACAAATACAGCAAGGCGAAATTCAAGACAGCTAAGGGATTTGAAATCTTCTCGGTTAGCTTCGATCAGAACAAAACAGCCTGGGAAGAAGCCATTGCGAAAGATGGATTGTTGTGGAAGAATCACGTGTGCGACATGAAAGGTTGGGCAAATGCTGCCGGACAATTGTATGGAATCTCTAGCATACCTTCAAGTGTGTTGATTGATGAGAATGGAATTATTGTCGCGAAGAACCTTCGCGGACCAGCGTTGGACATGGAATTAGACAAGTACGTTTCTTCGTTCAATTGATCTAACGATATAAGTTATCTTTGCGGGCCGAATCACATTCGGCCCGTTTTGTTTTCTGACAGCCTGTCGCTCTTTTTGCCTTGGCTCAACGATTGTAAAATGGGGTTTATATAAAAATTAGGGCCATGACAGAAGAATTGAATGACAATCAGTCACAAGAATTGGAAAACAACGAGGTGAAAGAGACACCAATGGATGAGACCTCTGCAGAATCAACTACCGAGGCCGCTTCGGAGCCATCTTCCGAGGATTTAATTGCTGAATGGAAGGATAAATATGTTCGTTTGACAGCAGACTTCGAAAATTTTAGAAGGCAACGAAACCTTGAGCGCGTGGAATTGCTCAAGAACGCTTCAAAGGATGTTATTGTTGGATTACTTCCTGTGCTTGATGTGTTCGAATTGGCTATGAAGGCGAATGAAACCAGCGAAGATATTCAGGCGGTGAAAGAAGGTTTTGCATTGATTTACGGAAAACTAATGGGCGAATTGGAGAAGAAAGGCTTGAAGCCTATGGAAAGCACTGGTCTTCCTTTCAATGTAGATTTCCATGAAGCAATTACTGAATTCCCGGCGCCGTCAGAGGAGCAGAAGAACACAGTGATTGATACCCCAGAGAAAGGCTATTTATTAAACGATAATGTAATACGCTACGCCAAAGTAGTGGTAGGAAAATAATTATGGCAAAGAGAGATTATTACGACGTATTGGGTATTGCACGAAGTGCGAGCGAGGCTGATATTAAAAAGGCCTATCGCAAATTGGCTATTCAATTTCACCCCGATAAAAATCCAGACGACAGTTCGGCTGAAGAGAAATTCAAAGAAGCTGCTGAGGCCTACGAGGTGTTAAGTGATAATCAAAAACGTCAGCGATACGATCAATTCGGTCATGCCGGAATGGGCGGTGGCGGCGGCGGACAAGGCTATGGCGGTGGAATGAATATGGACGATATCTTCTCTCAATTTGGAGATATTTTCGGAGGGTTTGGTGGTGGAGGTGGAAGTAGATCCAGTTCAAGAAGAGTCAAAGGAAGCAATCTTCGCATTCGTGTGAAATTGAATTTGGAAGAAATTGCTTTCGGAACCACAAAGAAGATTAAGGTGTTCAAAATGGCGAATGCCGATGGCGTGACCTATGACGCCTGCTCTACTTGCGGAGGGTCAGGACAGATACGTCGCGTGCAGCAAACCATTTTAGGTGCTATGCAAACGGCAAGCACATGTAACGCATGTAACGGAGCAGGAAAGTCTATCAAGGATCGTCCGAAAGATGCCGATGCTTACGGACAGGTTCGAAAAGAAGAAACCGTTGAAATTAAAATTCCAGCGGGTGTGGGTGAAGGAATGACGTTGAATGTTTCTGGAAAAGGGAATGCGGGTCCATTCGGAGGAGTACCGGGTGATCTTTTGGTTCAGATAGAAGAAGAGGAACACAGCGAATTGAAAAGAGATGGTATTCATCTCTACTATGATTTGTATTTGAATTTTGTAGATGCGGCCATGGGCGCAAGTATTGAAGTTCCTTTGGTGAAGGGCAAGGCGCAAATTAAAATTGAACCTGGAACACAAGCTGGAAAAATACTGCGTTTGAAAGGTAAAGGTCTTCCAGATGTAAACGGATATGGTAATGGAGATTTGATGATAAACATAAATGTTTGGACACCTCAAAAGCTTTCTTCAGAAGAAAAAGAAATGCTTACGAAGCTTCGCGAGTCTGAAAATTTTAAACCGAATCCTTCTGCCAAAGACAAAAGCTTTTTCCAACGTGTAAAAGAAATGTTTCAGTAATTAGGGCATGGAGCAGGAAGAAGAAAAAACAGAGTTTGCACGCTACTTCCTGCAAATAGCCTACGATGGAACGAATTACCACGGTTGGCAAAGACAACCGAATGCTCATTCGGTTCAAGAAGAAATAGAAAAAGCGCTTTGTAAAATATTGCGTCTACCTCGCGTGGTAACGTTGGGTTGTGGAAGAACAGACACCGGCGTTCATGCCAGTGATTTTTATCTTCACTTCGTTCCGGAAATACATGAATTGAATGAAGAAGAAACATTGTTTCGTCTTCAACAAGTGCTTCCGAAAGATATTGCGGCATATAGACTTTTCAAAGTAAACAATCGTGCTCATGCGCGCTTCGATGCGAATGAACGTTCGTATGAATATCGCATTGCGAAAAGGAAAGATCCATTCAATAGAAATTACACCTACTTCTACGGTAAAGATTTAAATGTAGTGGCTATGAACAACGCCGCTCAATATATGTTAGGTTCTCATGATTTTGCTTGTTTCTGTAAATCGGGCGGAGGACAAATGACAACCATGTGCGATGTGCGCGAAGCACGTTGGGAAGAGAAAGAAGGCTTGCTTATTTTTCACATTACAGCCGATCGTTTTCTTCGGAACATGGTACGCGCAGTGGTGGGAACACTTTTGCAAGTGGGAAGAGGTGAAATGTCATTGGAAGAATTTCAACAGGTGCTCAATAGCAAATCAAGGAACGAGGCTGGAGAAAGTGTTCGTCCGAATGGACTGTTTTTAACTCGAGTTATTTACCCGGAATCTACATTCCGAACAAACTAAATTATGGCATCAGGGAAGGCGTTTGATTGGAAAATATTTGGAAGACTTTACAGCTACAGCAAACCCTATCGCGGTGGCTTCGCCGTAACCTTATTGTTGGTATTGGTGCTTTCAGGACTCACCGTTGTGCGACCAGAGCAAATGCGTAACATGTTAGATGTTGCTGTGCCCGGCGGAGATACCAAACAAATTTTGAATGTGGCCCTTTGGTTTTTTGTGGTGTTGGCTTTAGAAATAATTCTTCAATATATACAAACCCTTTCGGCGAACAGCGTAGCACAAAGCATTACGTTAGACATGCGTGAAAAGGCCTATGCTCAAGTGATTCGCTATAAATTGAATTACTTCGATAAGACTCCGGTTGGACAATTGGTTACGCGACACATTGGTGACATTGACGGAATTGCCGAAGTGTTCAGCGTGGGGTTGCTAGACATTATTCGTGATACGCTGAAGTTACTTGTGATTGTTGGATTCATGTTTTTTCTCGATTGGAAGTTGACACTCATTGTCATGATCCCAATTCCAATTCTTCTTTGGGCCACGCGCTTGTTTCAACAAGCCGTGAAGAAGTCGTTTCAAGATGTTCGAAATGAAGTGGCGCGTATGAATGTGTTCGTACAAGAACATGTCACAGGAATGAACATTGTTCAATTCTTCAACCGTCAGAAAATAGAAAATGAAAAGTTTGTTGAAATAAATGCGCAGCAGCGAGATGCCCACATTCGCGGCATTTGGGCCTATTCGGTGTTTTTTCCTGTGGTTGAAATACTTTCGGCGTTGTCCGTTTCTTTATTGCTGTGGTGGGGCGTGAAGTCGAGTTTGAATTTGGAAATGTCTCCAGGGTTGATTCTTGAATTCAGCACATTCATAGCCATGATGTACAGACCCATTCGTCAAATGGCAGACAACTTCAACGTGCTTCAAATGGGTGTTGTGAATGCAGAACGCGTATTCAAGTTAATGGATGAAGATCATTCAGAAGA
>CALCNZ010000330.1 GCA_937897625.1 uncultured Flavobacteriales bacterium | reverse complement strand
GACGCTCTTCCGATCTTGCTTCTTTCACAGTATTCAACGGAAGAAGTGTTGCAATTTCTTTAGCAGCAAATCCGGTTGCAATAACGTTTACACAAATGTCTTCGCCTAATTGCTCATCTTTTCCATAACCCCAAATAATATCGGCTTCTGGACCAGCAAGTTCTTGAATGAAATCGGTGATCTCGCCAATTTCGTCCATTTTCAACTCGTTATTTCCGTAAGTAATATTCAACAAGATATGTGAAGCACCGGTAATATCGTCGTCGTTCAACAACGGAGATTCCATTGCCATTTGAACTGCACGAATAGCTTGGTCTTCGCCGTTGGCTCTTCCGCTTCCCATAATAGCAACGCCGCTTCCACGCATAACCGTGATTACGTCATTCATATCCACATTCACAATACCCGTGATCGTGATTAATTCTGCAATGCTCTTAGCCGCTGTGCAAAGCACGTCGTCTGCATGACTAAATGCGTTGCTTAAAGAAAGATTCCCGTATAGTTCGCGCAACTTATCGTTGCGAATAATCAATAGCGTATCAACTGCTTTGCGCATTTCTTCAATACCAGCAGTTGCTTGAGCGGTTCTCTTTTTATTTTCAAAGGCGAAAGGAACGGTAACGATACCCACAGTAAGAATTCCCATTTCCTTTGCAACTTGTGCAATAACAGGCGCTGCGCCTGTTCCCGTTCCACCACCCATTCCAGCAGTAACGAATACCATTTGAAGATCTGAATGAAACAACGCACGAATTTCTTCTATCGATTCCATCGCAGCGTCACGTCCTACCTCTGGACGAGCGCCTGCTCCGCGTCCTTTCGTTAGTGTGTGTCCGAGTTGCATTTTATTCAAAATTGGACTGTTGTCCAAGGCTTGTGCATCGGTGTTACACACAACGAAGTCTACGCCGTTAATTCCTTTGTTGAACATGTAGTTAACGGCGTTCGAGCCACCACCACCCACACCAACAACTTTGATAATGGCGTTTTCTTCTTGTTTCGGAAGGTTGAAATTGAGCAAATCTGACATCTTAATAAAACTTTTTGAGGTAGGTAAATCAGTAAATATTTTGGTTCTCCGAAGTAAGCACAGAATTGCTCTTGGTTACAAACGCAGTTTTCAAAATAGTGAACCACTAAATGTTAGTAAAGCGCTATTGTGGAAATGAAGAAATATTATAAGGAAGAGCAATTCGCTCGTTGTACATTTGCCCACATGTCTCAACAAGATATTCAAGATAAGGTTA
Source organism: uncultured Flavobacteriales bacterium (assembly GCA_937897625.1). Classification (GTDB taxonomy): domain Bacteria; phylum Bacteroidota; class Bacteroidia; order Flavobacteriales_D; family Sanyastnellaceae; genus CAIZGX01. The sequence continues at coordinate 7,203 of CALCNZ010000330.1, read as the reverse complement.
AGGAAATTTTTACGGCGTATTTAGAGAAGCACTTGCATCGCAAGACTCCCGAGCGATACGCAATCCTCGCTGAAATTTATACCATTGACGAACACTTCGATATTGAAGCGCTTTACGTTCGTATGAAGAACAAAAAATATCGAGTTTCCAGAGCAACGTTGTACAATACCATTGAACTGCTATTGAATTGTGCGTTGGTGCGTAAGAATCAATTCGGACAAAACATAGCACACTTTGAAAAGGCATTTCAAAATCAGCAACACGACCACATTATTTTAACCGATACTGGTGAAGTGTTTGAATTTTGTGACCCGCGTATTCAAAATATAAAGGCTACATTGGAAGAGATTTTCGACATAGATATCTCCATGCACAGCCTTAATTTTTATGGAAAAAGAAAAAGGAAATAGTCTCCTATTTCCTTTCCCTTCTTAAAGTTAACTTTTATATTATTTTGCCGAAAGCAAAGCGGTTGGCTCTTGGTAGTAGCGATCTGGCTTTTGAACCCCGTCGAAATTCCAACGTTGCCAAGCACCCACGCGCTGACCAGCTAAGTATTCCCCTTGAGATTCCTTCATTCCATTCGCGAAGAAATAAACAAACGTTCCCTGCGGAATGGTCAATGCCTCATCGAGGTATGTTCCGGTCATCATTAATTCACCCGTTTGAAAATTAATTTTCACTTCGAAAAGTGACTCGTTCACTTGCGTAATTGTACGTGTGAATTTTGCTACTGCTTTATTCTTCGTAACATTCAATTGAGCGTCTAACAATTGTGTTGAGCTTTGCGCGAAAGCGCTGGTTGTTAAAACGATTAGAGCGATTAGGGTGAATAATTTAGTTTTCATGGCGTGAATAGTTATGTAGGGGTATACCTACCTTCGCCAAAAAAGGTTACATTTTTAAATATTTTTTTTTAGAAGCACAGAAGAATGGATTATTTGTTTGAAAAGAAATGGCAAGAGACGTTAGAGATAGCGTCCAAAAATTTTGGTGAAACCCTCGATTATTCAGCAATACTCTTGCTAATCGGGTTGCAGGAATTGGGGATTTTCGATTTGAAATTCAAGAAAGATCAGAAACTTGAACTCATGCATATTGCGGTATGTACCTTACTCGAGCCCTATGGCTATTACGAGTTCGAAGGAAGAGATGTAGACGGTTGGCCGCATTTTGTTAAAAAAGAAAATCTCCCAGTTTTGAGTCCGGGAGATCAGGAAGTTCTATTAAAAAAGGCAATAATGAAATACTTCGGAAACGAAGCTTAAATTTCTACGGTTACCTCGGTAGTCTTTTGCTCTTCAACTTTAATAATACCCACGCCATACAAAGCGCCTTTGTATGCTTCAATGTCTAAAACTGCGAAGCCCGCTTGTCCTAATTTATAATATTCAGAATAATCCATGGTCACAGTTCCTGTTGCATCCGTGGTTAAAGTTGTGTCTAAAGCAATTGCGTTTGCTGGAGGAGGAGTTTGCGATGGAGAGCCATACAAACGAACCGTTGCGCCTTGAACAGGATCTCCATTGGCGTCTTTAACATGCACCACAGCTACAGTTGGTTCCTCTTTAACACAAGAGGTTAAAGTCATGGTAGATGCAACTAAAAATAAAATTCCTAAAACAAATTGAAAAGTTCGTGTAGCCTTCATAGACGTTTGCTTAATTTTGTCGCCGATTAATCGGTTAAGTATCACAAATTAAAGAAAAAAAAATGAATTCACGTCTATCTTTTTGGGGTTTTGCCATTTTTTCTTTCCTTCTTTTCATGAATGCGACAGGATGTAAATCGCAAGAACCCGCTAACAATGGCAATTCCAATTTAACTATCGGAGAGCCTGTACCTATTGAAAACAAAGAAAATCAAACAAATAAAAACATGCAAACAGATCACACCAACACACGTATTAAGGTTAGCACTTCATTGGGCGATATGGTTATTCGTCTTTATGATGAAACCCCACAACACAGAGACAATTTCATTAAGTTGGTGGAAACTGGCTATTATAACGATTTGTTATTTCACCGTTGTATTCGCGGATTCATGGCACAAGGTGGAGATCCAAACAGCCGCGGGGCAGATGCAGGAGCGCAATTAGGAATGGGCGGTCCCGGTTATACTATTCCGGCTGAATTTAACTCAAACTTCATTCACAAGAAAGGTGCACTTGCTGCTGCACGCCAAGGAGATTACGTCAATCCAACGAAATCATCGAGCGGAAGCCAATTTTACATTGCACAAGGTCAGCCTATGACAGACGCTCAGATCAATCAGGTTGAACAATATGTGAAGCAAAAAAATCCAACGTTTGCCTATACCCCAGAGCAACGTGAAGTGTATAAAACTGTTGGTGGTACTGCTCAGTTAGATATGGACTACACCGTATTTGGTGAAGTTGTGGAAGGCCTCGACGTGTTGGATAAAATTCTTTCAATGCCAACAGGAGCAGGAGATAGACCGGTTCAAGACATAAGCATGAAAATGGAGGTAATCAAGTGAGTTTAGTTGAGCAAATAGAGCAACTAAAAATTGAAGTCGCTGCCACACAGCTTCATTCTTCTGACGAAGTAGAGGCTTTTCGAGTGAAGTATTTAGGTCGAAAAGGAATCTTAAACGATTTGTTTGAGGCCTTCAAGGCCATTCCTAACGAAGAGAAAAAAGCGGTGGGAGCGGTAATGAACGGATTGAAAACTTCGGTTCAAGAAAAAATCGACGAGGCCTCACTTCAATTTAAATCGAAGAAAGGAAGTGTTGAAGTGCCCGATTTTACTCGCCCATACGGCGAGTGGTCACACGGAAGCAGACACCCTTTGCAATTGGTGCGCGAAGAAATACTTTCCATTTTTGAACGAATGGGTTTCAGTGTGGAAGACGGACCAGAGATCGAAGACGATTGGCATGTGTTCTCTGGATTGAATTTCTCACCGGAGCATCCTGCTCGCGATATGCAAGACACTTTTTTTGTGGAAGGACAGCCCGATACTGTTCTTCGAACACACACAAGTAGTGTACAAGTTCGCGTAATGGAAACAACCAAACCTCCGATTCGCATTGTAATGCCAGGAAGAGTCTACAGAAATGAAGCAATCTCAAGTCGTGCCCATTGTCAGTTCCATCAGATTGAAGGATTGTATATCGATGAAGGCGTATCTTTCGCTGACATGAAGCAAGTGTTGCAAATGTTTACAGAAGCCTTTTTTGGAAAGGCGAAGATTCGTTTGCGCCCTTCTTACTTTCCATTCACCGAGCCGAGTGCTGAAATGGATGTGTATTGGGGATTGGAAACACCCGCCGATCATAGAATTACCAAAGGAACGGGTTGGTTGGAAATTATGGGTTGCGGTATGGTAGACCCAAATGTTTTGCTAGCTTCGGGAATTGATCCGGAGAAATATTCTGGATTTGCTTTTGGGATGGGAATTGAACGAATTGCTATGCTTCGATACGGTGTAGATGATTTGAGACATTTCTTTGAAAACGATATGCGCTTCTTGAATCAATTCAAGAAAACCATATAGTATTTTTTACAATAAGATAGTGTACATTGTACACTTTTTACAGGAAGTCTTTTTGTACAAGGCCTTCCTAACTATATTTGCAAGGAACAAAAAATTATGGCAACAGCGTCGAAGTCAACAAAGAAAGCCTCTACTGCTACAGGAGAGCGCTTTACAAAAGCTACTTACCTGAAATGGTACAGAGAAATGCTATTGATGCGCAAGTTCGAAGAGAAGTGCGGTCAGTTATACATTCAACAAAAGTTCGGAGGTTTCTGCCACTTGTACATTGGACAAGAAGCAGTTCTTTCTGGAATGATGGAGGCCATTAAGCCAACAGATAAAGTAATTACAGCCTACCGCGATCACGCTCATCCGCTTGTAATGGGTTCAGACCCGAACAAAGTCATGGCAGAGCTATACGGAAGATCAACAGGTCTTTCAAAGGGAAAAGGTGGATCCATGCACATGTTCGACAAAGAAAGAAATTTGTTTGGTGGACACGGAATCGTTGGAGCTCAGATACCAATGGGTGCTGGTATTGCTTTCGCAGATAAATACAGAGGTGAAGATCACGTGACTGTTTGTTTCTTCGGTGACGGAGCTGCACGTCAAGGTGCTTTGTACGAGACTTTCAACATGGCAATGACTTGGAAGATTCCATGCATTTTCGTTATTGAAAACAATCAATACGCTATGGGAACTTCTGTTGAACGTACCTCGAACGTAACCGATTTGAAAACCCTCGGTGCAAGTTTCGAAATGCCTTCAGAATCTGTAGATGGCATGAATCCAGAAGCAGTTGCCGAAGCGTTTGACAGAGCAGTGGCTCGCGGACGTGCAGGTGAAGGACCAACTTTGTTGGACATTCAAACCTACCGCTACAAAGGACACAGCATGAGCGACCCTCAGAAATACAGAACCAAAGAGGAAGTTCAGGAATATATTGAAAAGGATCCAATTGAATTCGTGTTACGCAAGATTCGCGATAACAAGTGGATGACTGAAAAGGAAATTGAAGGGGTGGAAGAAGAAATTAAAGCTGTCGTTCTCGAATCGGTTGAATTCGCCGAGAACTCTCCATTTCCAGAAAAAGAAGAAATTTATAAAGACGTATATTCTCACGACGATTACCCTTACGTAATCGACTAATAAAAAAATTATGGCTGAAATAGTTCGTATGCCCAAGTTAAGTGATACCATGACGGAAGGAACCGTTGCGGCATGGCACAAGAAAGTGGGAGATAAAGTAAAGAGTGGCGAGTTGTTGGCGGAAATTGAAACCGACAAGGCAACCATGGAATTCGAGTCATATGTAGACGGAGTGCTTCTATACATTGGTGTAGAAAAAGGGAAGACCGTTGCGGTTGACGCTTTGCTTGCAGTATTCGGAAAGGAAGGTGAAGATGTATCTGCAATTGTTGCGGCTGAAGGCGCTGCACCTGGCGCAAAAGTAGAAGCGCCAGTGGCTGCTGCTGCTCCAAGCGCGCCAGCACCGGTTGCCGAAGCACCAAAAGCCACTGCGCCAAGTGCTCCAGCTGTTGCTGTATCTGCTCCTGCATCTGCCCCGAAACCCGTTAACGATGGTCGCATGCGTGTGAGTCCATTGGCTAAGAAATTGGCAGAAGATAAAGGATTACCCCTTCAATATATTCCTGGTTCAGGCGACGGTGGAAGAATAGTAAGAAGAGACATCGACGCATTTGTTGCAGGCGCATCCGTTCAATCGGCCTCTGCTGTTGAATCCTACACTGAAGAGAACGTTTCGCAAATGCGTAAAACCATTGCGCGTCGTTTAGCTGAAAGTAAATTCACTGCACCGCATTTCTATCTAACCATGGAAATTGATATGGGCAGAGCAGTTGAAGCACGTGCAGCCATGAATGCTGCAACCGGATCAAAAGTATCGTTCAACGACATGGTTATCAAAGCCACCTCATTGGCATTGAAACAACACCCGAAAGTAAATTCATCTTGGCAAGGAGACACCATTCGTTACAATCACCATGTTCACATGGGCGTAGCTGTTGCAGTTGACGAAGGATTGTTAGTTCCTGTTGTGAGATTCGCAGACACCAAGACCTTAGCCCAGATTAATCAAGAGGTAAAGGTTTTTGTAGACAAAGCGAAGAATAAGAAATTACAACCTTCAGATTGGGAAGGAAACACCTTCACCATTTCAAATTTAGGCATGTTTGGAATTGAAGAATTCACAGCAATTGTGAATCCACCAGACGCTTGTATCCTAGCTGTTGGTGCTATTCGCGAAGTTCCAGTAGTTAAGAATGGAATGGTTGTTCCAGGACACACCATGAAGCTTACTTTAAGCTGCGATCACCGTGTTGTTGATGGCGCTTCTGGATCTGCATTCCTTCAAACATTAAAGGCCATGTTAGAAGAACCAGTATTGATGTTCATCTAATAGTAGAGATTATTCAAAATAAAAAAGAGCACCGAGGTGCTCTTTTTTGTTGGTAGAAATAAGTATTATTTCTTAATGAATCTTTTTGTAATGGTGTTACCATTCACGTTTACGCTTAACAAATAAGTTCCAGCTTGCAAGGCATTTACATCTAGGATTTGTTGTTGCGCTCCTGGGAAACGGGTAGCAGACTCGGTTTGAATTTGCTTTCCAGTTAAATCATAAATAGTGTAAGAAACTTTTGCAGATTCTTCCAATGCATAATTCAAGGTAACGTTCTCCGATGCAGGATTCGGATAGAAAGAGAAAGTGAAAGGAGTATTCACTTCTTCCGCTACGCCAGCCGGTGCAGGGTTTACAACCTGAGAGGCAGTATAAACGTAGTCTCCAGAGGTAGATCCATTTCCGTTACATGCGTCTCCTGATGCGTAGAACGTGATAGCACCGATATTTGTAGTTGGTGCAGCCCAAGTAAACGTAAAGGTGTGTGTGCCAGTAGATGCACCGCCATTCAATTGGTGAACAATGTTGCGACGAGAGTTACCGCTTACGGTGGCATTTTTAATTGTTGTGCCTGTTCCCGCAGTTAAAGTACCAGCGTTAGCTCCAGAAGATTGAAGTGCTTCAAATCCTAATCCGAATAGATTTTTACCTGTTTGCGCTACAGTTACTGAAATTTGATACGTTTGCCCCGGAACATATTCCCAATTGGTCATGTTCGAAGTTATGGTCATACTTCCTAAAGTGGAATTCAACGCATAAGTGCTGTGACAACCTTTGCAATTTCCTTCACCAGGAGAACCAGTTGCACCAGCTTTTCCGTTATCTGAATCTACACCTGCGAAGAATAGCACTCCCGCTGTGCCTAAGGCAAAAGCCAAATGGTAGAATTTTTTCATCTTTTTTATTTTCAAAAGCGAAAATAGGCCGAAGCCTATTTTCTTGTATTAAACTCAGTATGATTTTTATCAGTTATTACCCCCAAGAAGCAATTTTTTCCGCTTTGTATTCTCCCGCTTCTAACTTCTCGCGAACTTTTGAGAAACACTCGATGGTATAACGCACGTCTTCCAATGTGTGAACAGTTGTTGGAATTAAACGCAACATAATAACGTCTTTCGGAACAACCGGGTATACAACAATAGAACAGAAGATTCCGTAGGTTTCGCGAAGTTCAACAGTTACGTTGGTGGCTTCACCCAAAGATCCCTTTAAAAATACCGGAGTTACAACACTATTTGTGTGCCCAATATCGAACCCAGCTTCTTTCAATCCACTTTGCAA
>CALCNZ010000329.1 GCA_937897625.1 uncultured Flavobacteriales bacterium | reverse complement strand
CAATGAGGAAACTAAAGAAGAATTCTTCGGTCATCGAAGTCTTAAAAATTATTCCTTGAAGGAATTCCTCGACCAAAAGGTCGTGGAAATTCAAAAATGATTGATTACTTTGCAACCGATGAAAATCAAGTTTGCAGTAGTCGGATGTGGAAGTATTGGGAAGCGACACGTTGCTGTCTTAGACGCTAATCCGGAAATAGAAATTGTTGCGTTGTGCGATAGCCACATTGAGTCGGCGCGCGCACTCTCCGACCTATATGGAAATATTCCGGTGTATTCTTCCTTCGATGAAATGTTGAAGAGCATTGAAGCCGACGTTATCAATGTAGTTACCCCACACGCCCTTCATGCTGAACAAAGCATTGCTGCTCTGAAAGCTGGATTCAATGTTCTCGTTGAAAAACCCATGTCGCTTTCTGTTGAGGAAGCAAATCGCATGAATGATACTGCCGCAGCTTGCGGAAAGAAATTGTGGGTGGTGAAGCAAAACAGATTCAATGTTCCTGTAATCCTTGCTGAACAAGCCATTCGTGAAGGTTGGTTAGGTAAAATTTTCATGGTGAAATGTGACGTGTTGTGGAACCGCTACCAAGGTTACTATGACGATTCTCCGTGGAGAGGAAAGATTGAAAAAGAAGGAGGAGCGCTGTTTACGCAAGCCAGTCACTTCATTGATTTACTTATCTGGTGGTGTGGAAATGTAGTGAGTGTGAAAGCCAAAGCTGCCACTCAAAATCACAACATTGAAACCGAAGACAGCGGCGTTGCTGTGATGGAATTTGAAAACGGGGCATTAGGTTCTTTGGTTTGGACCACCTGTGTTTACGAGAAAAATTACGAAGGAAGCATTACCATTATTGGTGAAAAAGGAAGCATTAAAATTGGTGGTGCTTATCTGAATAAAATAGAGTTCTGGAATGTTGAAGGTCATGAATTAGACAGCAATATAGACTTCAACGACAAGCCAAACGCCTACGGAAAATATCAAGGAACAAGCAGCAATCACGATAAAGTTATTGCAGGTATTGTGAAAGAAATTCAAACTGGAGTTGGACAGAATGTAGAAGGAATAGAAGGCGTAAGAAGTGTTGATGCCATTGAAAAAATTTACGCGAACATTCTGCAATGAACGAGATAAAAAAATACACTGCACAGATTCGTGACGTGCAATTCGGAACAGGAGTTACGGTTGTTGAACCCGTGAATTTGTACGAATGTGAAATTGGAAACGACGTGTTCGTTGGCCCTTTTGTTGAAATTCAAAAAGGAGTTAAAATTGGGGACCGCACGCGTATTCAGAGCCACACATTCATTTGCGAATTGGTGACTATTGGATCGGACTGCTTCATTGCGCATGGTGTAATGTTCACCAACGATTTATTTAAAGAAGGAGGACCTTCGGGAAACGACAAAACGAAATGGTCTTCCACTGAAATTGGAAATCATGTTTCCATAGGTTCAAACGTAACATTGCTTCCTGTTTCAATATGCGACAATGTCGTGATTGGTGCAGGAGCTGTGGTAACAAAAAACATCACTCAACCGGGGATATACGTTGGTAATCCCGCAAAAAAAATACGTTAATGCACATTCCATTTGTAGATCTTCGCGCACAGTATTTATCCATTCAATCTGAAATGGATGCTGCCATAGCGCACATTATTGCAAATACTTCATTCATTGGTGGACCAGCAGCAGATGCTTTTGAAAAAAGTTATAGCGAGTTCATGGGTCTCAAGCATACGATTGCGTGTGCGAATGGAACCGATAGTTTGGAAATACTGTTGGTGGCCATGGGCATTCAACCGGGCGATGAGGTTCTTGTTCCTGCGATAAGCTGGATAAGCACAGCGGAAGCTGTAACCACAGCCGGAGGAGTTCCCGTATTTGTAGATGTTGATGAGCATTTCCTTATTGACATTTCGAAAATAGAAGAGCGCATTACACCGCGCACCAAAGCAATCATTCCGGTGCACTTGTACGGAAATCCGGTTGACATGAATGCGCTAATGGCGATTGCAAACAAACACGGCCTCCTCGTTCTAGAAGACTGCGCGCAATCGCATGCTGCAACCATTCACGGAAAAAAAGCGGGAACCTTTGGACAGGCTGCAAGTTTTAGTTTTTACCCAGGTAAAAACTTAGGCGCCTACGGCGACGCGGGCGGCATGGTTACCAACCACGACGACATTGCGAAAATCGCCCGAGCCATCGCGAACCACGGTCAAGAAGGTAAACACAACCACATTCGCGAAGGAAGAAATTCGCGCATGGACGGCATACAAGCAGCCGTCCTCAATACAAAACTTCCTCACCTCGAATCATGGACAGAAGGCCGCAGAACAAACGCGCATTTGTATCATTCACTTCTGAATGAAAATGTCGTGAAACCCATCGAACGCGAAGACTTCCGTCATGTGTTTCACTTGTACGTGATTCAACACGAAGACCGCGACGGACTTATGGCGAAATTGAAAGAAGCGCAAATAGACACTGCGGTGCACTACCCTGTTCCGTTGCCTTTGATGCCCTGCTACACCGCGCGTTTTCATCATACCGAAGCCGACTATCCGGTGGCAGCAAGACTGGCAAAAAGAATTCTTTCGTTGCCCATGTATTCTGAATTGACTCCCGAACAGATCGCTTACGTAGCCGAGCATGTAAATGCCAACTACTAATAAACATATTATTCTTGTTAATTACGACTTCCCTCCAAACAAAGGAATTGGTGGAAGGCGATGGGGAAAATTAGCCAAAGAATTCGCTGAACAAAATTGCATTGTTCATGTCGTAAAAGCAGATGCTATAAGCGATACAGACAAATCGGTTTGGAGCGAAGAGGTGAACCACAAAAATATTTTTGTGCATTCCCTTCCTCGCGTTTATCCTCAGATTTTGCTCAGACAACCCTCCAACTTCTTCGAAAAACTTCAGTACCGCAAGGCACTCAATTCAGTAAAAAAGAATTTCAAAGGCACGCCTTACGACATTAGTCTCGGCTGGGAAAAACATCTTGTCCCTAAACTAAACGAACTCGCGAAAAAACATCCGATTGAATGGATTTTCGCTACTGGCGCACCTTGGGACATGCTTCGTGTAGTTGCGGAATGGAAAAAGGAACATCTTTCAATAAAATACTGGGCAGACTTTCGCGACCCTTGGCTCAATGCGCGCAACTATGGCATGCCGTTTTTAAGTCCAGCTAAAATGAACGAAGAGGTGCAAAAAGTTTCTCACGTGCTTGAAAACGCCGATGTACTGTCGGCTCCAGCCGTTCAGATACTCGAGCATTTTTCTTCCTTGAATCTCCTTCCTTCGTCAAGTAAAAAATTCTACCACCTTAAACATTTTCATTCCGAACCAAAACTTACCGAACAATCGTTCGGTTTTTCTTCGAGCGAAATTATTATCGAATATGGCGGAGAAATTTACTTAGACACAGAGCCCTTTCTCGAGCAAATGGCGAAAGACCTTTCAAAGCTTCGCGAGTTCGACCCCTCGTTGTATGAAAGGCTGAACATTAACTTTCACTCCACGAGCTTCGAAAAAATTCAAAACATTTTCAAACACCATCCTTGCGTGCGCATTTCCGATTCTATCGGAAAGAAAATTGAAGATCGCATAGCACAAGCGCACTGGTGCATCATCTTATTGGCAGACCACAACAAAGATTTTTTCACCACAAAATATTTTGAATACCAAACATTGGGCACCCCTTATTTATATGTGGGAGCCAACGGACAAGTGCTTCAAAGTATTGAAGAAGAGAACCGCGGAACAACTTGGGAAAAATTCTTCCAATCGCTTTTGAAAAACGAACCGCCAACTGGAAAAGAATTCAATCAAGTAGGCAACGAAAGCAATTCCCTTTCATTCCGCGTAAAAGAGATGTTGGAACACATGCAATCCTTTGAATAATTCATGAAAATTCTATTCTATTCTCCTCACCCCACGCTCTACTTCGAGGCGCCAACAGGCTACGGAAGTCACATGCGCGGGATGGTTCAAGGGTTCAGAGATGAAGGATGCACCGTAGAGATCTTAGTGTTGGGTCAGAGGCCCAAAGCGAGCGCACCAAGCTCAAATACAACTTCGTTCAAATCATTGTTGAAGAATGTAATTCCGAAAATTCTTTGGCGAACACTTAAAGAGATTCAGCAAATTCGATTCGATAAATACGCTGCGAATGAACTTCAAAAAGCCATTCAAACGTTCAATCCAGATATTGTATACGAACGCTCGGCGTGGATGAGCAATGGCAGTGCAGAGGTACTTGCCCATTTCAACATAAAACACATTGTTGAAATAAACGCCCCCTTCGAAGAAGAAGTGAAGTCCTTTGAACAAACGTCTTCCTTCATTGCTGCAATCGGAAAAAAGAAATTGAAGCATTTGTTGCAATCGGCGAACCTCGTCTTGCCCGTAACGAGTTCACTTCAAGCCTACCTTATTCAACGATATAAACTGAGCTCAGATAAATGCGTGGTGGTTCCGAATGCAATAGAAATTCAAGAAATAAAAATCAACCCGTCTCACGTTGCAGAGATTAATAAAAAGTATAAACTTTCAGACGTAACTGTTCTTGGTTTTGTAGGTTCAATCTTTCCTTATCACGGAGTTGATCGACTCATCAGAGGTGTTTCGAAATTGAAGTATACCGACATCGCGATCCTTGTTGTTGGCGACGGATACCTTATTCCTGAATTGAAAAAACTCGCCAACGATCTTGGAATTTCTTCGCGTGTTCACTTTACAGGATCTGTTCCAAAAGAAGACGTTTACAATTACATTTCAGCAATGGATATTTTAACATTGCCCAATACGGAATGGTATTGCTCTCCCGTGAAGCTATTCGAATATGCCATATTCGGCAAAACAATTCTTGCAGTCAACGAAGCGGGTGTTTCCGATGTCATGTCGAATGACGAGGGTGTCTTGTTTGAAAACACCGACGATGCCTTTCAAGAAGCGCTTCTCACTTCAGTTACAGCTGTTGAAGAACTCGAGATAAAGGCCAAAAACTTTCAACAAAAAGTTCTCGAAAAACACACTTGGCGCGCCAATGCTCGCAGAGTTCTTCAACAAATACATTCCGTAAAATGAATATTTGTTTGCTTACCGATGGCATTACCCCTTTCGTAACGGGAGGCATGCAGCGACACAGTTTCAATTTGTGCAATGAATTGCTAAAGTTAGGAAATGAAATAACGCTCGTTCACTGCGTTTACGGAAAACAAAAACTTCCTAAAGTAGAAGAAGTCAAAGAGCATTTCGAAAATTCAAAAAACCTAACTGTCTATACACTTCGTTTCCCTGAATCGAGTGGTATGCCCGGACATTACATCAAAGAATCTTATCAGTATTCCTTCGCAATTACTTCCTTGCTGAAAGATAAATTTCCGCTGTTCGATTTAATCTATGTGAAAGGATTTAGCGGCTGGGATTTATTGCAGCAAAAGAAAAAAGGGAAAATAAAAGCAGGTCCAGTACTTGTGAATTTTCATGGACTGGAAATGTTCCAAGAGCCAGCCTCTTTCAATGAACGTTTAAAAGCATATTTATTGAAGTC
>CALCNZ010000328.1 GCA_937897625.1 uncultured Flavobacteriales bacterium | reverse complement strand
TTTTGAAGGAGGTTCCACAAGTGTGGATCGAAATCCATTTTGATGCGATCGAACGAAGCTTCCAAATGTTTGATTGAAATTTCGTTGGTCTCGTTGTTCTCTCCATCGCGAAGCGCAGTAAGCGCGATGTTTAGTCCGTATAGTTTTTCAGCGATCTCTGATTGCTTGTTCACCCAAGCGTCGTAAGCGCGATTGGTTTCAGCAATTTCAGAGAGGTAGCGCGTTCTGTTTGGTGGAATGATATAGACCTTCTCGCTTTGCTCGGCGGTGAGTTCAAACGAAGTTTGAAATTTAGCTTGTGTCTTTTCATTCAGCTTGTCAATGATCATGCGGAACAAGCTATTCGTTCCGGGATCGTTGAATTGCGAAGCAATGGTTCCTACCACAGGAAGGCTGTCTTCTGGCGCATCCCACAGTTGGTGGTTGCGAATGTATTGCTTGCGCACATCGCGAAGCGCATCTAACGCACCGCGTTTGTCGAACTTGTTAATCGCAACCACATCGGCGAAATCGAGCATGTCGATTTTCTCCAATTGACTGGCTGCGCCGAACTCCGGAGTCATGATGTACAAGGCCACATCGCTGTGATCCATGATCTCCGTATCGCTTTGCCCAATGCCGCTCGTCTCTAAAATGATTAGATCGAAACCGGCAACTTTCAACACGTTAACGGCTTCGGCTACGTGTTTGGAAAGCGCGAGGTTACTTTGACGTGTTGCAAGCGATCGCATGTAGACGCGGTCGTTTTTAATGGCGTTCATGCGTATGCGATCGCCGAGTAATGCACCGCCGGTCTTTCTTTTCGAAGGGTCGACGGAGATAATGCCGATGTGCTGATCAGGAAAATCGAGGAGGAATCTTCGCACAAGTTCGTCGACCATGCTCGATTTTCCTGAGCCTCCTGTTCCAGTAATTCCTAAAACAGGTGTTTTAGATTGCTTCGCTTTTTCATGAAGCTCAGCAATAAATGCACTGTGTTCTTCAGGGAAATTCTCAGCCGCAGAAATAGCTTGCGCCAAGCACGCGTCTTTTTTAGTCGCAATATCTTCAATGGAATAATTCAATGTTTTTCCACTTGGAAAATCGCATCGCTCAACCAAATCGTTGATCATTCCTTGAAGTCCCATGGCGCGTCCATCATCTGGATGATAAATGCGCACAATGCCGTAGTCTTGCAGTTCTGCAATTTCTTCAGGCAGAATGGTTCCACCGCCACCACCGAAAATCTTAATGTGTCCGCAGCCTTTTTCCTTCAATAAATCAAACATGTATTTGAAATATTCCGTGTGACCGCCTTGGTAGCTGGTCATGGCAATGGCTTGCGCATCTTCCTGAATGGCAGTGTTCACAACCTCTTCAACGCTTCGGTCGTGACCCAGGTGAATGACTTCGCATCCGGTCGATTGAATAATTCTTCGCATGATATTGATTGCCGCATCGTGCCCGTCGAAAAGAGAGGCAGCTGTTACAATTCGAATCTTGTTTTTTGGAATATATGGAATGGCTTCTTGCATAGTTCAATTATAGTGTCGCGAATTTACGAACGGACCGACGAATTCGACGGTTTTCTATTCCACACTTTTCAATATTTTAAAACCAATTAGATAAAGTTGAATTTACTTTTATTTAACGCTGCGGAAACCTGCGGTGCTTCAAAGGTTTATTTCTTTGCTTTCATGCAAGAAGAAGTTGATGTAAAATACAATTCGCAGGGACTTGAGTTAGATTTCGCTCACTTTTCAAGAGCGCTAGCTCATCCAGCACGGATTACGATTTTGTTGGAAATGATTAAATGCAATGGCGTTGTGGAAGGCAGAGTAGTGGACGTTCCAGGAATGTCTCCCTCTACAGTAATTCAGCATTTACGCGAAATGAAAAAAAACGGTGTCATCGACGGAAGAATTTTCGGTCAACGCTCCAAGTACAACATCAACCTCGAAGCAATTTCATTTTTCAAAAAATCATCCCTCGAATTTTTCAGTCAATTCGAAGCGTTGGATTAATTTTTTTTTGAACCTTTTCTTGCAGTTGGAACTACGTTTTTTTAGAACTACGTTATTGGAACTACGTTATTGGAAATTTAGAGAATTTATTCCTACTGCGTAATTGGAAAAGTCGAAGACCCTCGTCCGAAGGACCATCGCGAAGCCATTCGCCCTCGCAACGCCTGTTGCCCTCTCGAAGCCATTCGCCCTCGCAACGCTTGTTGCCCTCGCGAAGCATTCGCCTTCGGCATTCGTTGCTCTGCAACATTTGTGGCTCCGCCACATTCGTGCTTACAGCACTATATCCTTCTTCTTAAACAACGCATTCGGAACGTTCGGGTCGTCAAGTTCTTCGTAAAAAAGTTTCGAAACTTCTTGAAGGGTTTTTAAAAGTTCAGGTAAATTTTTTCCGCTGGTCATCACGGTTAAGATGTAGGCGTCTCCGTCTAAATAAATAATTCCCGACTCGTGCAACTCGTGATTCATGCCATTGTCGCCCCATTCGCCGAACTTATGAGCAACCGGAGTTCCAGCAGGAAGACCTTTTGCAAATCCATCTTTGAAATCGCATTCAGTTAGAAGCTTAATCGCGTATTCAGAATTTTCAATAGACAAATATCCAGCGTTGTACAACACTTTCAAGAAGACAGAATAATCTTCCGCGGAAAGGCTATAGGTGACATCCATGATGTTGGGAACGGGTAAGCCTACATTTTCATAGGTCTTTTTGAATTGAGAAACATTCAAATTCTTCTTCAACAAATAGGTTGCGTTATTGTCGGAATATTTGATCATGTATTCCAACAACTGCTTAATAGTATAGGTTTTCCCAACTTCAACTTGTTTT
>CALCNZ010000327.1 GCA_937897625.1 uncultured Flavobacteriales bacterium | reverse complement strand
TATTTGTCTACCATGATTTTTCCTTTGTCGGTAACAATACCTACATCTTCTAAACCAATATTTTCAATGTTTGCTACAACACCTGCAGCAGACAATACAATGTCGCACTCGATTACTTGTTCGCCGCTCGCAGTTTTCACATTCACCTTGCAACCCTTTCCTTTTGTGTCTACTGAAGTTACTTCAGATGAAGTGTGAATTTCAATTCCAGCTGACTTGAACGACTTGGCCAATGCTTTTGAGATATCCTCGTCTTCCACAGGAACCACGTTTGGAGCGTATTCTACGATGGTCACTTTCGTTCCCATTGCGTTGTAGAAATAAGCGAACTCCACTCCAATAGCACCAGAACCTACAACAACCATTGACTTTGGTTGCTCTGGCAATGTCATTGCCTCGCGATATCCGATAATTTTTTTTCCATCTTGTGGCATGTTCGGCAAGCTGCGTGAGCGGCCACCTGTAGCAATAATGATATTTTTTCCGCTTACTTCAGAAACAGTTCCGTCAGCAGAAGTTACTTGAACCTTCTTTCCAGCAAGAACCTTTCCGTTACCCATGATAACGTCGATCTTGTTCTTCTTCATTAAAAATTGAACCCCCTTGCTCATTCCGTCGGCAACGCCGCGGCTTCTTTTCACCACACCAGAAAAATCTGCTTTGGCTCCACTCACTTCAATTCCGTATTCTTTTGCGTGGTTGATATATTCAAAAACCGATGCGCTCTTCAAAAGAGCTTTGGTTGGAATACAGCCCCAGTTCAAACAAATTCCGCCTAAAGCTTCACGTTCAATAACTGCAGTTTTCAATCCCAATTGGCTCGCACGAATGGCAGTTACATATCCGCCTGGTCCGCTTCCTAAAACAATAACATCGTAATTCATAATTTCATTATTTCTGCGAAGATAATTCAGATGGCCGAAAACACCACGAAAACCATGAGCGTGTTGTACATTTGCAGTTCAATTCAACCTAAAGACATGATTAACATTGTACTCTTCGGCCCTCCGGGTGCTGGAAAAGGAACCCAAAGTGAACGTTTGGTGAACAGATACAAGTTGGTGCACTTAAGCACCGGCGACATTTTTCGCAAAAACATTAAAGAAGCTACGGCCTTAGGTACGCTTGCGAAAAGCTACATGGACGCCGGTAATTTAGTTCCCGACGAAGTGACTATTAATATGTTGAAAACCGAATTGGAGGCTTTTCCAGAAGCGAGCGGATTCATTTTCGACGGTTTCCCTAGAACATCGCCTCAGGCGTTGGCTTTAGATGAAATGTTAAAGGAAAAGAATCAAACCATTTCTTGCATGTTGGCGTTAGAGGTGGAAGAAGCCGAATTGGAGAAGCGATTGTTGGGTCGCGCGGCTACTTCAGGACGTGCAGATGACGGCGATATTTCTATCGTTCGCAACCGCATTGAAGTGTACAAGAGAGAGACCGCTCCTGTGGCTGAGTATTATAAAGGTCAAGATAAATTTTTTGCAATAGACGGAATTGGGGAGTTGGATGAAATCTCAAATCGCTTATTCCATGTAATTGACGCCGTATCATGAGCGGATCAAACTTTGTCGATTACGTAAAAATCTGTTGTCGTTCCGGAGCAGGCGGTGCTGGCTCTAGACACATGCACAGAGAAAAATTCGTTCCCCGTGGAGGCCCAGATGGCGGAAACGGCGGAAGAGGTGGACACATCATTCTTCGTGGCAACCGAAATATTTGGACTTTGCTTCACTTGAAATATCGTAAGCACGTCATTGCAGAACCTGGTGAAGGCGGAAGCAGTTCGCACAAATCGGGCAAGCAAGGAGAAGATGAATACTTGGAAGTTCCTTTGGGGACAATTGCTCGCGACGTGGAAACGGGCGAAGTACTTTGTGAAATAAATGAAGAGGGACAAGAATACATCATTGCAAAGGGCGGACGCGGTGGTCTAGGAAATCACAATTTCAAGACCGCTGTAAATCAAGCTCCCGACTATGCTCAACCGGGTGAAGCCGGTGTGGAAGAATGGAAAATTCTTGAATTGAAAGTTCTTGCAGATGTTGGTCTTGTTGGTTTCCCCAACGCAGGAAAGTCAACTTTACTTTCGGTAGTTTCAGCAGCAAAACCTAAAATTGCCAATTATGCTTTTACAACCCTTACACCACAACTTGGAATTGTAGATGTTAGAGGAACGCAATCTTTTTGTATGGCCGACCTTCCTGGAATTATTGAAGGTGCAGCCGAAGGAAAAGGTTTAGGCCATCGTTTTTTACGTCATATAGAAAGAAATCCTGTTTTGTTAATGGTTTTACCGGCAGATAGTAACGATATTAGAGCCGAATACGAAATCTTACGCAATGAGCTGGAACAATACAATCCAGATTTATTGGACAAAAAGTTCGTTATTGCGGTAAGCAAATCGGATATGTTAGATGATGAATTGAAAGCTGCAATCCAAAAAGAATTACCCGAAAACATTCCCTTTGTATTCATCTCGGCAGTAAGTCAAACCGGTTTAACGGCCTTGAAAGATATGTTATGGGGGGCTTTACAAGAATCAAATACAGAAATGTAGTAGATTTTAAATCGTTTAAACTGTATTATTTTGAGGTTTTTTCAGGTTTTGAATCTTTAAATCCCCACAAATACAAGCATGCATAACTGCGGTAGGGTTCCCACTGTGCGGCAATTTT
>CALCNZ010000326.1 GCA_937897625.1 uncultured Flavobacteriales bacterium | reverse complement strand
ACCCTGGTCTTCGCTATTATTTGTCTTTCTTCTTTTTGCCCTTAGCTTTGCCTTCTTCACCATATCCGCCATACCCGTAGCCGTAACCATACCCGTATCCATACCCGTAACCGTAGCCATAACCATAGCCGTATCGGTAAGCATATTTTCCGTAATAATATCTCCAGCGCTTTTGCTTAATGTTATTCAACAAGATACTGGTGTTTGAAAGACTGTTTTGAGCGAGGACATCTTCCAAATACGCAACCCCTTGCTTAGTGGCCTTAAGCGTATTCATTACCAAGATACCGCGGTCTACTTTAGACAACAACACCAAGCTATCGGTAATAAGCATGATCGGCGGCGTATCTATAATTACATAATCGTAATTCTTCAAACCTTCCGTAAGAAGATCATCTACTCTTGAGTTAAGCAAGAGCTCGGATGCATTGGGCGGAACAGGACCCGCAAGAATAATATCAAGATTCTCAATGTCTGAATGAATAACCAATTCATCAAAATTCGCCTTTCCAATCAGATAGGTACTTACCCCTTGCAAATTCGTGGTGCGGAACATCTTGTGCACCTTCGGCTTGTGCAAATCGAAGTCTAATAACAGGACCTTCTTCGAAGCCTTCGCCAACGTTGCGGCAAGATTTGTTGAGATAAATGTTTTTCCTTCTCCGGGATGAAGCGAAGAAATCAAAATAAGGCTGTGGTTTCCATCTGGAAGGAGGTACTGTAAATTCGTTCGAAGCGTTCGGAAGGCCTCACTTACATTACCCCGCGGATTTGCGTCAATGGCAATTGGGTCCCGTTCTATTTCTTCATAATTAGGAATTCCACTAATGACAGGAAGTTTCGTCAATTGTTTCAATTCGCGCAAATGTTCAATGTGCTCAAAGAAGAGCATTCGAATGAGTCCAATTATCAATGAAATAAGAATTCCCACACCGATCCACAAGTAAATAATACTCTGACGATCGGGACCCACAACTCCCATGCTTCGTGCAGCTTCAATTACGCTGGTTTGCGGAATAATTGCTGCGCGAGCAATAACGGTGTTGGCTTTCTTTTCTAACAAGAACGTATACAACTCCTCATTCACCTTCAGCTTGCGTTCGATGGACATAAGGTCCCGTTCACTTTTTGGAATATTCGATAACTCGGACTCCAAGTCTACAATCTGTAATTTCAAATCTGCAATTCGCTGGTCAATGGCTACCCGCGTGTCTCGGGTGTATTTAAAAATACTGTTCCGAATGGTCTGAAGCGTAGAGTCTACGCGCTGAATACGCTTATCTGGCGCTTTAACATCGACCAACAACGAACTTCTTTTTTGTTTCAGTTGGAAGAGATCCTTCACCAATTCGGTTAAGGTTACGTCTTCTTCCCGCAGATAATTCATTGGTGGAATAACAGCACGATCAGGTTCTTTCAACAAGAAATTTTCCAACCCTTGAATGGACTCTCTTCTCAACTGCAAATCCCGCAGGGTGACATCCGAATTTGTTAATGCTTCAAATGCCGCGTCTTGCTCCTTACTCAAATCAAGAATGTCTCGAGCATCTTTGAAGGTCTCCATGGCCAATTCCAAAGAGTCAATGATTTTCACGATTTTGTTGATCTGAATATCAATGTAGGCCTGTGTATTTTCATTGATCGCAATCTCGTTGTACAATGTGTAATCAATGTACACTTTCGCTAACGTGTCAAGGAAAATTTTCGCACGAGTGGGTAATTCGTCTTGACAAGTTAACGTTAGAATACTGGTGTATTCTACGTTTTCGATTGTAAGAGCCCCCATATACTTGTCTACCAATTGTTTCATTGGTCTTACGCGAATCTGAAAGCTCTGATCGGTTACGGTTGAAAGTCGCGATTCATCTACATGCGAAGCCAAGTCAATTTGAATGGTAAACAACTGCTCTATGTATTCTTTCCCGAATTCATAGGTTGCAGAAGTTAGCTTACCTGCGTATTCGTAACTCAATTCAAAATGTCCAATATCTAAAACCTTAATGTTTAAAGGAACGTTGTACATTCCTGGATCCATTTTCTTCCAATCACACTTAATTTTTATTGCATCGAACTCGTCTACCTGCAACGTCTTCACCCTTCCGACCAAATAATATGAGATTGTGTAATCGAGCTTCTCCAGGCTCTTTTCAACAATATCAAATGAGGCTATGATTCGCTTTTGGTTTGTTACGTCTTGCATAAGCGAGATGTAACCCAACTCGCTATACATGCTTTTTTGATAATCGTATGTTTCGGAAGACCGCAGTAATATTTCAGTTTTCGCGGCATAAATGCTCGGAAGTCTATGCGTATAAAAGTAAGCAGCAACAAAAGCAATAAGAGCACAGGCAACGATCCAGAACCAACTTTTGTTCAGGAACCGCATAATGGGTCTGAGGTCGTCTGCGTCTAGAAAATTTGATTTAGTCTCTGCCATGGATTCGGTCGCGAGTGACAAATATAAAGGAAGAGAACCAATATTGAAGATTTTAGCCTGAATGGAGGTGGAAATAATTAAAGTCTATTATATTTGTGTCATGAACCGTTTTAGAAAACTAATTGTTTTGTCAATTTTCATTTTCTGCTTAGCAGCAGTTGGAATTTGTCAAGCTCCTCCAACACCGCCTAGCGGTGGGGCAGC
Organism: uncultured Flavobacteriales bacterium; assembly: GCA_937897625.1. Taxonomy (GTDB): domain Bacteria; phylum Bacteroidota; class Bacteroidia; order Flavobacteriales_D; family Sanyastnellaceae; genus CAIZGX01. Next base: position 3,213 of record CALCNZ010000326.1, on the reverse strand, counting down.
ACCTTGTGGTGGTCCATTCGGAACAGTTTGTCCAATCGACGGTGGCGTAAGCCTTCTCATTGCAGCAGGAGCCGCATTGGGAGGCAAAAAAGCCTTCGACCTTAAAAAGAAAAAAGCTTCTTAAACAATCAGTGAAAAATCCATTCATTCGATTTTTTGTCATTGGTACCATCCTCTATTTCGGATGGTATTTTTTTTACGAGTTGTATTTGCTTCCCTCAACCGCATTGGATGAAATGCTTGTAGACCTGCTCGTTAAAGGAGCGGAAGGACTTCTTAAACTTCTCAATTTTTCAGTCCGTGTCTTCGATGATGGTCTTTACAGAAACCACATTGCTATTGAAGGTACCGCCGGAGTAACAGTTGGAGCTCCGTGCGACGGTATGATACTTATGGCACTCTTTATCATTTTCGTAGTGGCCTATCCCGGAACAAATAAAAACAGACTTTGGTTTATACCACTGGGATTATTCGTGATTCAATTCATGAATGTATTGCGCATTATGGCGCTCGCCTTCATTGTTTATTGGAATGAAGATTACTTGGCTTTTAATCATGACTACACCTTCACTGCTTTGGTTTATGCCGTAGTATTGGCTTTCTGGTGGTGGTGGTCGAAGTTGTACGTCCCCGCAAATGTCGCTTCCGAAGAAAAATAAATTCATTCTCGTTGCGATAGCCATCGTGATGATCGCCCTGGGATTCTATCAAGAGCAAGCCAAGGTGAATGTGAATTTCATTCTTGAAAAAGGCGCTCAAATCCCTGATTTTTTCAACCAAGAGACTTCAACAAAAATTGATTTGCTCAGTGCTGAAAAAAGCAAATCGAACTTCGATTATTACTACAGTCACGAAGCCATTGAGGTACTCTATTCTTTCAATCAAAGTGAGCTAACAAAATTGAAGTGGGTAATCACATTCGCATCAATCGCTTCATTTACCCTTTTGAATATTCTTGCTTTACGGTTTCTTCAATTCAATAAAAAAGAAATTCAATTGTTTTTATTGGTGGAAGGGGTCTGTCTAATTATCGCTGTACTAGCGTTCATTCTCGGGAAGATTACCCACCAGAATGAAGCTGTATATCCGGCCGTTCGCGGAATCATGGGCATTTTGCAATCGCCTGTTTTGGTGCTCATATTCATTCCAGCAAAAAAATTATTCAATCGATCTTTCTAATTATGGAAATTCAACTTGCCCCGCACGCCAGACTTTGGGTCTTCACTTCAAACAAATTACTTACTGCTGAGCAGTCTACTTTCATTGAAGTAGAATTGGAAAAATTTCTTGCCGGTTGGAACAACCACGGAAAGGCCATGGCGGGAAAAGCTTGGGTTGAAATGAACCGCATTCTGGCAGTTGCTGCCGATGAAAATATTATGCTTGCTTCGGGATGCAGCATTGATAAGTTGAACCGAGAAGTGCTTCGCATTGGCGATGCGCTTGGCGTAAATCTGTTCGATCGACTCACCGTTTTGTTCCAAGAAAATAGCGAGATTCAAACGGAAGGAATAGCCCAATTCTGGGCGCTTCGCAAAGCGAATAGACTTACCGATGAGACGTTGGTTCTCGACACAACTGTTGCAACCGTTGGCGAGTGGGAATCTGCAAAATGGAAACCTTTTGCCCAAACGTGGCACAAGGACATGTACGGCAGATAATTATTTCTGCGGTGTTTCTTTTTGAACTTTCTGGTCAATGAAATAAACCAACGAGGCCATGGACGCCGCGCCTAGCTCCAACTCTCGCTTGTTTACGTTCTCAAAACGATCGTTGTCGGTGTGGTGAAAATCAAAGTAACGCTGTCCGTCTACCATCAACGCAAAAAGCATGGTACTTCCATTTTTCAAAGGTCCAATGTCTACGCCGCTCCATCCTCTTTTGAAGGAATATAAGTTGTAGGGCTCGAAGAACGGCATCAATGATTTCGCCCATTCCACCTGACCGTCTTGCGCATCGCAACTGAATCCTTTGGGAGTGAATCCACCTCCGTCGCTTTCAATAGCCGCCACATGTTCCCAACCTTTTTCTTTCGCAACTTTTGCATAAGTTTCTCCACCGTCGTTTCCGAACTCTTCGTTAATGTATAACACCGCACGAATGGTGCAAGCCGGTTTGTATCCGGTGGCTTTCATTATGCGCAACACTTCCATGCTTTGCACAATGCCCGTTCCGTCGTCGTGTGCGCCTTCACCCACATCCCATGAATCGAGGTGTCCACCCACCACAATAATTTTTTCAGGATACAAACTTCCCTTGATTTCACCGATCACATTCGATTGCATGACACTGTCGAAACGCTCACATTCCATGCGCATTTCAAATAGAACTTTTTTATTGGATTGAAGTGCATCGTGCAGAAAATGTGCATCGAGGCTACTTAACGCTGCAGCTGGAATCTTGGCTACATCATCTTTGTAGCGCATGGCTCCTGTGTGTGGAAACTTATCATCGGCGGAAGTAAGCGAACGAATGATACATCCGACAGCGCCGTATTTCGCAGCTTCCGAAGCACCGTTGGTGCGAATGGGTGAAGTGTTTCCGTAAGCCGACCCGGTGTTGATGATTGCAGGATCGAAGGCTTTGTTAATGAATACAATCTTTCCTTTCACTTGATCCGCCTTTGCTTTCAAGTCGTCGAAGTCCTTCACTTCAACCACCTCTGCTTTGAGAGTTCCGTTGGTTCCAACAGAACCGCCGAGTGCGCGCAATGGAATTTCAGTTTTCTTTTTTCCAACATGAATGGCTGCGTATTCTTTTTTTCCGCGCTTCCATTTTGGAACCTTGACCGGCATAAGGAAAACATTATCGCTTGGAATCGACTTCAACACAGAATCGCCCCAGAGAATGGCTTTGTCTGCGGCTTCTGAACCCGCAATGCGATGGCCGATTTTTTTGCAGAGGTAATACAAGTCGTTGTATGCTTGTGCCGTTGAAAGCGCCTCTGAATAGAAGCCTTTCACCACAGAAGAATCTTGCTTGGTGAACTGCGCGTTGGTCTTTGAAACAAGAATAATGAGTGCTAAAGCGAGTAAGGAAATCTTCTTCATTGCATGTATGCTCCGTTGTTAATATCGAGCGCTTGTCCGGTTATTGAATTCTGCTTTCCTGAAAAAAGAAACGCAACAAAATTTCCGAGTTCTTCGGGTTGCGCCATTCTGCCTGTTGGCACGTAGTTCATTTGTTCTTGATACGCTGCATCAAAGGTCGAAG
>CALCNZ010000325.1 GCA_937897625.1 uncultured Flavobacteriales bacterium | reverse complement strand
CTGATATTTACTGCCGATGCGGTGGGATTGTAGAACTCAATCCAATCTTCATATTCACCTCCTACTGCATAATCTGAATAGTTTGCAAAACAAAATTCATTGATAACAACTTGCCCGAAAAACTCAGAAGAGAACAAGACGCTAAAAACGAAAAATATATATTTGAGTTGGTTCATGCTTGGTTACAATTTCCTAACATAGACAATAATACAACACAATAAGTTGCACTTTAAGCAATTGTAAAAAAAGAAAAGGCTAACCTCAAAGTGTTAGCCTTTTTTATTTGGGTGTTTCGACAATGAAATTATATTTGTGAAAAATTAAACCATGGGACATTCACACGACGATCACGGACACATTCCACACGAAGCTGAGCAAAACGAAATTGGCGGACCAGTACTTTTTGCAGTTGTACTTTTTGCAATTGTTATTACTGTCGTTTATTTCTTAATTCAGCATTCATAATTCTTAGCGTCGAATGGTCATCTCTTCCAAGAGATGGCCAGCTCCGGCGTAGATATCTATTATCCAAAGCACATACCTCGCGTCTGCCATTACATTCCGGCAAATTTCTGAATTGAAATAGAGGTCACTCATGGTGCTTTCCCATGTTCTGTCGAAGTTTATTCCTATCCATTCTCCGTTTCCGTTTAATGCTGGGGAACCTGAGTTGCCTCCAGTAGTATGGTTACTTCCTGTGAAGCAAACTGGCAAAGTGCCATTCACGCCATAACTTCCAAACTCTTTGTTTTGAAGCAACGTTTTCAAACGATCATTGATTTCAAAGTCTGGATTACCTGTGCTATTTTTATCCAAGATTCCTTGTCCTGTTGTGAAAGGAGTATAAGCCATACCGTCAACCGGTGCACTTCCTTCCACTTTTCCGTAGGTTAATCGAAGGGTAGAGTTCGCATCGCACCACTTCTCTTTTTTACCACGCATTTCCTCCAACAAGAAAACATATTTCTCCATGAGTAAATCGTGCTTGGAAGTGAATTCTTTTTTTGAAGGCACAAGGGTATTCTTGTAATAGTCATTTAATGCCAGGGCCTGAACATAAAGATATTCAGCACTTAATCGCGATGCATATTTTTTCGATTTGCTGCTCATAACCACAAAAGTGTCTTTCGAGAAAGAGCGAATCATTCCTAAAAACGCAGCGCTGTCAGCTATCATAGATTCATTGAACCACAGATCTGCGGCGGCCTCACGAGACAATTTGGTATGTTCAAAATGAATCACGCCTTTGGTGTATTGTTCGAACATTGGAGATAGAGCCAAGAATCTTTTCTTGTCGGTTTCCAAATCATAGTCTTTGTAAAAAGCTTTAGCTGTTTCTAAAAACTCTTTCATCTTCCCTTCCCATTGATTTCCTTTTTTCAACTTCGCTTCATCGGCAGCCATGTCATGAAAGTCTTGGTATAACTGAAATATTTCAGGACCGTTGAATACAAATTCCGCGTATGCGGCTGAAGCAATATTCACCCCATAATAGTCTTTGTACAATTTATCTATGCTTGAAAGAAGATTTGAGTATTCCAATTCATTGTTTGAAATTTTTGCAATTTCCAACCACTTCGCTTCTTCATCTTTTTTCAATTGAATGGCGTTGAATTTATTCAATCCTAATTCTTGTCCTTGCCATTTTTTGTAGGCGTTTGCAACGCTGCTTTGCTTCGCGGCATATTTTATACGAAGTTCATCGCTGCTCTTCATGGCAGCATTGATAACCGCTAAATTCTTCTCACGAAAATCAATACGCATGGGAGCCAACTGCTCGTGGTTGTAGGCTACTCCGGCTGAAGTCAACAAGTGCTCAGTTCTTCCGGGGAAACCGTATACCATTGTGAAGTCTCCTTCCTTCACTCCTTTCAATGAAATTGGAAAGTGGTGAGCAGGTTTGAAGGGTTTATTGGTTGAAGCATAATCGGCAGGCTCATTCTTGTCGTTCGCATATATGCGAAAAACAGAAAAGTCTCCGGTATGACGTGGCCACACCCAGTTGTCGGTATCTCCTCCGAACTTGCCAATGCATGAAGGAGGTGCACCCACCAAACGGACATCTGTATAGGTCTTGGTTAATACTAAAAAGAACTGCGTGTTGTAATTGAATCCTCTCACAAAACCGTCGCAATTTTTTTCAGCCTTTGCTTTCTTCGAAATGGCTGTAAAAACGTCTTTCAATTTTGCAGCACGATCTTTTTCATCAACGCCTTCCATTCCCTTCAGCACTTCTTCCGTAACATCACGCATTTCCAAAACAAAAGTTGCTGTTAAACCAGGACAAGCTAATTCTTGTTCGCGGTTCATGGCCCAAAATCCGTTCTTCAGGTAATCGTGTTCCACTGAAGAGTGGTACTGAATATTATCGAATCCACAGTGGTGGTTGGTGAAAA
>CALCNZ010000324.1 GCA_937897625.1 uncultured Flavobacteriales bacterium | reverse complement strand
AGATTCGGACCTATTCCGAAGCCCGTTATCCAGTTGATCGACACCATGCGCTTGCGTTGGAAAGCAAGAGAAATTGGATTCGAAAAACTGGTGTTGAAGAGTGGAAAAATGATCGGCTATTTCATTTCGAAACAAGACTCGCCATTCTATCAAAGCGATGCTTTCACGCGTGTTTTGAACTTCATTAAATTGAATCCGGTTGCAGGAAAAATGTACGAGAAAGACGAGACGCTTCGCATTGCATTTCCAGATGTGACCAACATGGACAAAGCCAATCGTTTGTTGAACGCTTTAAGCGAAGGTTCTAAATTATAATCAAGCCCACTATTATTGTAAATTTGCACACTTTCAAAAACTATTATGACATCACCAAGAGTTCGTGTTCGTTTCGCTCCTAGTCCCACAGGCCCTTTGCACATGGGTGGAGTTCGTACAGCATTATACAACTACCTTTTCGCTAAGAAACACGGCGGAGATTTTTTAATTCGTATTGAAGACACCGATCAGACACGTTATGTTCCGGGAGCTGAACAATACATTTTAGATTCATTGAAGTGGTGCGGCATTGAACCCACTGAAGGTGTTGGTTACGGTGGAAAACACGAGCCTTACCGTCAGAGCGAAAGAAAGCCCATGTACAAAGCGTATGCTTTGGAATTGATTGAAAAAGGTTGGGCATATTACGCCTTCGATACCCCTGAAGAATTAGACAACATTCGCAAGCAAGCTGAATTGGCGAAGATGCCGAACTGGCAATACAACAGCATTTCGCGCATGACCATGAAGAACTCGTTGACTCTTCCAGCCGACGAAGTGGCTGCGCGTTTGGAAAAAGGAGATCCGTTCGTGGTGCGTTTCAAAATGCCACGAAACGAAGAAGTTCGTTTTCAAGACATCATTCGCGGATGGGTCGTGTTCTCTACGAACGAACTCGACGACAAAGTGCTTTACAAATCAGACGGAATGCCAACCTATCACTTGGCGAATATTGTAGATGACCACACCATGGAAATTAGCCACGTCATTCGTGGTGAAGAATGGTTGCCCTCTGCGCCGTTGCACGTGATGATGTACAGAGCGTTCGAATGGGAAGCGCCGTTGTTCGCGCACTTGCCGTTGATATTGAAACCCGATGGAAATGGAAAATTAAGCAAACGTGATGGAGATCGTTTAGGATTTCCTGTGTTCCCACTGCAATGGACCGATCCTGAAACTGGAAATATTTCAAGCGGATACCGCGAGAGCGGATACCTTCCAAAAGCCTTCATTAACATGTTGCTTTTGTTGGGATGGGCACCGAGCAACAACCAAGAAATTTTCACACTCGATGAAATGGTTGAAGCCTTCACCATTGAACGCGTTGGAAAATCGGGATCGAAATTCGACCCAGAAAAAACAAAGTGGTTCAATCAACAATACATGCGCAACACACCGCGTGCTGAGCTGGCAGACATGATTATGCCTTCAGTTATTGAAAAAGGATACGACGTTGACAAAGCATACGTTGAAGGTGTTATTGAGCTTATGCTTGAGCGCGCCATCTTCCCGAAAGATTTGTTAGACGGCGAATATTTATTCTTGGATCCAACGAAATACGATGAAGACGCCGTTGCTAAAAAATGGAAGGCTGGCGAATCCGCTGCAATTCTTCAGAAGTGGGCTGCTGTTCTTGAAACATTGGAACCGTTCAGTGTTGAAGCGATTGACGCTGCAATGAAGCAGTTCCTTGCCGACAACGGATTGGGAATGGGTCAAGTGATGCCGTTGTTCCGACTTGCGTTAACAGGAGTTCTTACGGGGCCAGGCGCATCGCACGTAGCTGCCTTGGTTGGAAAAGAGTTTGTGATGCCACGCATTCAAAAATGCATTGATACTTTAGGATAAATGAAAATTCAATTGAACAACATACAGATTCGTGCACACCACGGATGCTGGAAGGAAGAGGAAGTGATAGGTGGAGACTACCGTGTAGATGTTTGGTTGGAAGGAAATTTTGAAGTGTCGGCGGAAACCGATGACCTTGAAAAAACCATTGATTACGTTGCGGTGAAGGAATTGGTTTATGCTGAAATGAAAGTCCGCGCAAAGCTTATTGAAACGGTTCTTGTGCGCATGCACACGGCTATGAAATCTAAATTCCCGAATGCTCATTCGGTTGGAATTCGATTGACGAAGATTAACGCTCCTATGGGTCACCAAGTGGAAAGCGTTAGCGTTGAAATGGAGGGTTAAAGCGCTTAAACCAGTTTTTTAGCAACTAAGTATTCAGCAATTTGAACGGCGTTTGTTGCAGCTCCTTTTCGCAGGTTATCGCTCACGATCCAGCAGTTCAACGTATTCTCTTGAGACTCGTCTAGACGAAGTCTTCCTACAAAAACTTGATCGCTTTCTGCAGCGTGAATGAGCGGCATGGGGTAAAGTTTTTGTTCAATATTATCTACAACCTCTACTCCTGGAAAGGCGCTAAGAACTTCTTTCACCTTAGTGATGTCTGGAGCATTTTCGAATTCAATGTTCACCGACTCTGAGTGTCCGCCCATTACCGGAACGCGCACCGCTGTAGCGGTTACTGCAATGGAATTGTCTTCCAAAATCTTCTTGGTCTCGAGAATCATCTTCATCTCTTCCTTCGTGTATCCGTTTGATTGGAACACATCAATTTGAGGAATGAGATTCATGTCTATGGTGTGCGCATATGCCATTTCGCCTTCCTTCCCTGCGCGTTCATTCATCAACTGATCAACCGCCACCTTTCCAGTGCCCGTTACGCTTTGATAGGTTGAAACGACTACGCGCTTTATTTTATACAAGTCATGAAGCGGCTTCAAAACCATCACCATTTGAATGGTACTGCAATTTGGGTTTGCGATAATCTTGTTATGCGCATTTATGCAGTGTGCATTAATTTCTGGAACAACCAAAGGCACACCTTCTGTCATGCGCCAAGCGCTGCTGTTGTCTATGACAACACATCCCGTTTCTGCAAATTTCGGAGCCCACGCTAAACTTGTTTCTCCACCTGCTGAGAACAAAGCAATATCCGGAGAAGCCGCTACAGCCGTGGCCAACGAGACAACGGACCAATCTTTACCACAGCAAGAAACAGTTTGTCCCACGCTTTTTTCAGACGCAACAGGGATTATTTCATCGAAAGGAAATTTACGTTCTTCAAGAATTTGAAGCATCTTTTTTCCCACTAATCCAGTGGCTCCAACAACGGCAATTCGCATACATATGTTTTTCACGAAATTACTACTTGCGCATTTTAGTTTCGAAAGAATAATCACAAAACATTTCGTATGCATTATAAAAAATTACTCCCTCTAGTGTTCGCTCTCTATTCGTGCAGCCCCGTGCCCGCTCAAATCAACGATAATTTCGAAGATGGCGACTTTACAATTAATCCTTTTTGGACCGGATCCGCAGACGCATTCGTTGTGAATGCTAGCCAAGAACTGCAGTTATTCAGCACCATTGCCGGACAAAGCTATCTCATGTGTCAAACCGCAAGCACGTCAATAAACAACAAGGAATGGCGGATGAAAGTAAAACAAACCTTTTCAGGAAGCGACAACAACCACAGTAGAATTTACTTGGTTACAAACGGATCCGATCTAACGTTTACAAACGCTACAGCAGGTTCAAGTAGCAGCGGCTATTTTCTTAAACTCGGAGAAGCTGGTTCAACCGATGCTATCAAGTTTTTTCGTGATGACGGGCCGCAAGGAATTGTTGAATTAGCCGCAGGTACGCCGGGGTTGATTGCCTCTTCATTCAACATAAATATTCAAGTATTGAGAGACAATATTGGCAATTGGAATGTAAATGTCGATCCAACTGGTGGTGAAAACTTTACCACGGAACTCAGCACTTTCGACAACACCTACATGCAAACCAATTTCATTGGTGTGAGCTGTATTTATACATCTTCTAACGCCACGAAGTTTTACTTCGACAACGTTTACTTCGGAAACACCATTCCGCCTCCTGTAATAAACACACCGAACGTTCGTTCGGTTGTAATCAATGAGCTCTACGCCGATCCTACTCCATCGAATGGATTACCCGATGCCGAATACATTGAGCTTTTCAATGCCGACAGCGTCTCATTTGAATTAGCTGGATGGAAATTGGTGAATTCAACCACTGTAAAAACTCTTCCTTCCTATTTACTTAACCCGAATGAATATGTCATTATCTGCGACGCGAACAACACCTCATTCTTTCCCAATTCAATTGGAATATCGGCTCTTACCGCATTAACCAACTCGGGAGATAGCTTAACATTGCTCGACCTCAACAACAACATTGTTGATTTGGTTTCGTATACAGATTCGTGGTACAACAGCAGTGAAAAATCAGACGGGGGCTGGAGCCTAGAACAAATCAATCCGTACAAAACGTGCAGTGGAAAATCGAACTGGACAGCTTCGAGCAACCCCTTGGGAGGAACACCTGCTTTCCAAAATAGCAACTACTCAAACAGTGTAGATACCTCCGGACCCGAGCTAATTAGTTGGAATATTAATCAAGCCAATCAAGTTACACTCCTCTTTAATGAGAACATGGATGCCAATCTCTGCGGCGAGTTTATTTGCAACAATGCTCAAATTTCAAGCGTTCTATTTTCAGAGGCGAATTCGATTGTGACAATAACTTTCAATGCAAACCTTCAACCCGAAATATTCTATACACTCACACAATCGGAACTTTCAGACTGTGAAGGAAACACTTCACAACTCTTCTTAGAAATTTACCAAGGAAAGACTCCTGAATTCGGAGACCTTATTTTAACTGAAATTCTGGCCGATCCTGATCCCGTTGTTCAAGGTATTCCATCTGAATTTGTTGAAATATACAACAAGAGTTCGCACACACTTGAATTACACGGACTTGCAATAAACAATGCCGTGTTTCAAGGAAATTACTTACTTGAACCGAATGAATATTCGGTTCTTGGAGATGTCGACGAAAGTCTTGCCTTCCTTTCAGTATCCAACAAACTACTCATGCCTTCTTTTCCAACATTAACCAATTCAGGAATGCTAATGGAACTAAGTATGAACGGCATGCACTTAGACAGCATTCGATACAGCATCGATTGGTTCAACAATAGTTTCAAGTCCAACGGGGGCTGGTCGCTCGAATTGATAAATCCGAACTTGCCGTGCAGCACATCGAATAATTGGAAACCATGCGAAGACGAAAGGGGAAATACCCCTGGAATACAAAACGCTGTCTTTTCAATTTCACCCGATACCGAATCTCCTGTGTTACTCTATTTGGCTGTGCAAGACAGCGCTCTTGCGCTTCACTTCAATGAACCTGTAACGCTAAATGGAAATTTATTTCAAGAAGAAAATGTAATTGGAAATTTCATTACTGATATCGCTTCAAATACTATTCTGCTAAACGCTAATGAATTGCTAAACTCTTCTGTATTCAATTATACCCTTGAAGGAATTTTCGATTGCAGCGGCAACAGTGCTTCGATCTCTTTCGAATGGGGATTTCCAACAGAGGCCTCCTCTGAAAATTTAATCCTCAACGAAATTCTCTTCAATCCGTATGTGAATGCTTCAGACTTTGTTGAAGTCCGCAACATCAGTTCAAAAGCTGTTACACTTCAAAATATTTCTTTAGCGAATGCACCAGCAATGTCAGGCGGAGAAAAAGAAATCTTGACAGCAGAAGGAAGAATAATTCTGCCCAATGACTTTGTTGTTTTCACAGAAGACGGAAGCGATATTCTTGCATTGTACCCTGCTCATTCCGCAAAAAAAATTCTTCACGTTAAAGCGCTTCCTTCTTTCAACAATTCAAACGGAACTTGCATTCTGTATTCCAATCAAAATGAAACAATAGACGAAATGAGCTACACTGAATCTATGCATTTTCAACTACTCAGTTCTTTCGAAGGCGTCTCGCTCGAGAGACTATCTGCTGATTTGCCCACTGACCAACAAAGCAATTGGCACAGCGCTTCAGAAGCAAGCGGATATGCCACACCTGGAATTGAAAACTCTCAATCGCTTTCGGTTGAAAACATGAATGGCGAATTCAGTCTTTCTTCACAAATATTTTCTCCGGACAATGATGGATACGAAGATGTTCTTCAATTTCATTATGCGAATGTGAAATCGGGAAGCGTAGGAAATTTGACCATTTACAATGAAAGGGGAATTCGTGTAAAGCGTTTGATGCGCAACGAATATCTTGGGTTGGAAGGAAATGTAATTTGGGACGGATTATCAGACAAAGGCGAAGCCCTTGAAATAGGCATTTACATTGCTATCTTTGAAGTATTCAACGAACAAGGGATTGAAGTGAACGAAAAACGCGAATTTGTTTTAGCACGAAAATTATGAGCCATTATTTTGTTCGCACGCCCCGTATTGTGCAATGGCTCTTTCGCCATGTCACTTGGCGCGTGAAGAACGCCAATGCTGTCTACCTCACCTTTGACGACGGGCCGCATCCAGAAGTTACGCTTCCACTTTTAAAACTACTGCGTGAAAACAAAGTTCGCGCAACGTTTTTTCTTGTTGGAAAAAATGCGACTAAATACCCAGAACTTGTTCAACAGATTTTGGAAGAAAATCACTCCATTGGATTTCATTGCAACGAACACCTTAACGCTCGAAATCTTAAGCCCATTGCTCTTTTGAAGAACTTCCGTCTTCCACCCAACTTCCCCTCTACCGTGCTATTTCGGCCGCCGTATGGGAAACTTAAACTGTGGCAATATAATTTTTTAAAACGAAAATTTCCTCTCATTGGTTGGACCGTGATGCCCGGAGATTTCGACAAGAACAAAACATTCGAAGCACAATTAACTGATTTGAAATCGGCGCAACACGGAGACATTGTTGTCTTGCATGAACTTTCGAATACGCTTGAACTTCTGAAAGTGTATTTCCAACAAACAGAAATTAAAACGTTTGAGAAACTATAGCCCTGTTTCATTTTAAAAAAGTATTTCTTATTATTGCTATATGAACCTTAAGCAAAACCTCCTGACCCTTTTGGGGTTATTGTTGTGCCTTTCATCTTGGGCGCAAACTGGAAAAGTTAAATTCTCAGGGAAAGTGATGGATTCGCAATCTCAAAAACCGTTAGGCGCCGTGTTGGTTTATTTCGAAAACACCTCCTACGGAATGAGTTCAACACCAGAAGGAAACTTCAGCATTGAAGCTCCGGCAGGGAACTACACGGTAATTGCAGCCTACCTCACTCATCAGACCTTTAAAAAAGAAATAAGTCTCACAGCGAATCAAGAATTCAATATTGAACTCACTCCAAACGACAATCAAATGAATTTAGTCGTTGTTTCTGCTGGAAGATATGAGCAGAACATTGGCGAGGTAACGGTGAGTATGGAGGTGATTCAACCGAAATTAATTCAAGATAAAAACGCAGTTAATGTTGCCGAGATTTTACAGCAAACTCCCGGAGTGGCTATTGTAGACGATGAACCACAAATTCGCAGCGGAAGCGGTTATAGTTTCGGTGCGGGAAGT
>CALCNZ010000323.1 GCA_937897625.1 uncultured Flavobacteriales bacterium | reverse complement strand
AGACACTCTTTCCCTACACGACGCTCTTCCGATCTGAGGCGGTAGCTGGGCCACTGCATTAACCAAATTATTGAGTCAATCGCAAGAGCATGTGCATTGGTGGATGCGTAATGAAGAGGCTGTGAAGCACATTCAAGAGTTTGGTCACAATCCCAATTATATTCAGGCCATTGAGTTTGATCGAAATAAAGTTCATGTTTCTTCGAACCTTCAAGCCGTTGTAGACGCCTGCGATATTTTAGTTGTGGCTATTCCTTCGGCATTTGTTCACTCGGCATTTCAAGAGGCTGAGGTGAAGGGCTTAGAGAATAAAATATTGTTCTCGGCTATCAAAGGGGTCATTAATGAGTTCGACGCCATTCCAGCGCGGTACTTTCACAAGACTTGGAATGTTCCTTACGACAATATTGGAATCATCTGCGGACCTTGTCACGCCGAAGAAGTAGCGCTTGAAAAATTGTCATACTTAACCATCGGATGCTCTGATTTAGCAAAAGCGGATTACATGGCAGAGCAGTTGAAATGTCGCTACATTAAAACCACAACAACGGAAGATGTTTTCGGAACTGAATTGTCTGCGATATTGAAAAATGTCTATGCTGTGGCTTCCGGAATTTGTCACGGTTTAGGGTATGGAGATAATTTTCAAGCGGTGCTTGTAACTGCCGCTATTGGCGAAATAGAGCGATTTATTGATTCTGTTCACGAGGTTCACAGAGATGTAAAATCGTCAGCTTATTTAGGTGATTTACTGGTAACGGCTTATTCGCCTTATTCCCGCAACAGAACGTTCGGAACCATGGTAGGTAAGGGCTACAGCGTGAAGTGGGCAACCATTGAAATGAACATGGTTGCAGAAGGTTATTACGCAACACGAGGCATTCACGAAATCAATAAAAAATTCAGTGCAGATATTCCCATTGCCGATGCCGTTTATCGTATTCTGTACGAAAAGGTTTCTCCTGCTGTTGAAATGCGAAAACTTGCCGATCGACTAAGCTAGTTTTTGAAGCAAAGCAACGCATTGTCTTCAGAAGTAGTCTTATCTTCGAAGACCATGTTTCCCCAACGAAGAGCGTTTATATTTATTCTGATATTTCTGGTGACTCTGCCGGGATTAGTCTCTTCGCAAATTTCTTTTATTGAGAACAAAGGCCAATGGCCTTCGCAAGTCAAGTACAAAGCCGAAATTCCCGGAGGTTCTTTCTGGATTCAATCGAACGGATTCGCCTACGAAGTCTTCGATTCAACCATTTTCATTCCCGATCACAAACCCAATGTGCTGCCCGATTCAACAGTCACGCTATTCTTCCTTCAACAATTAGAAAATGCAAGTTTGAACGAAGCCATAGAGCAAGACGAATTGCCCGGATATTTCAATTACTTTTTGGGAACCGATTCTACGAAATGGAGCACGCATGTTCAGCGATTTCAAAACATAAATTTTGAACAGGTGTACAACGGAATTAATCTACGGTTGTTGGGAAAATCGAAAACCATCAAATACCAATTCGAGCTAGAAGCACACGCCAATCCAAACCTCATTTCATGGCATTACCACGATTCACTTCAACTTGAATTAGACACTTCAGGAAATTTAATTTCGCACCACGCACTCGGAAGAATTTATGAATCGAAACCCTTCGCCTTTCAATCTATAAACGGACACCTCATTGAAGTGAATTGCAATTATGTGTTGAATGGAAATCAACTTCAATTTGAATTGGGAACCTACGACGCGAACTACGCTTTAATCATAGATCCGGAAATTGCGTTCTCTTCATTCATAGGCTCTTCAGCGAATAATTTTGGTTTCACCGCTTGCGATGATTTAAGTGGAAATCTCGTCTCAGGCGCTTGCGTCTTCGGGAATAATTATCCGATAACAGCAAGTGCGTATTCTTCTACTTTCAATCCGACTGCTGGAAATTATTTCGATGTCGCTATTTCGAAATTCGATGCCGCAGGTGCCACACTTTTATACAGCACTTATTTAGGCGGCGCCCATCAGGAAACTCCCCACAGCATTGTGGTGGATCACAACGATCAGATTGTTGTTTTCGGTGTTACGGGAAGTAACGATTTCCCCACGACCCCCGGAGCCTATCAGACAAATTTTGCCGGTGGTCCACCATTGATGATGTCTACTTTTTTCACAAGCGGACACCCCAACGGTTGTGATTTTTTTATCACGAAATTCAATGCAAGCGGAAACCTGACGGGTTCTACTTATTTGGGAGATGCCTCGAACGACGGACTGAATTACGCAAACGAATTGTTCTACAATTACGGCGATGCGTTTCGTGGTGAAGTGAATGTGGATATCATGAACAACATTTTCATAGCCTCGTGTGTGCGTGGAAACGCAGACATAGCCGGACTTCCAACGCAGACCACCTATGGCGGTGGAGACAGCGACGGCTATATTGCGAAGCTGAATCCTTTTCTTACGAATTTGCTTTGGTCTACGTACATTGGCGGAAGCGGGGCAGATGCAATTTATTCATTGGAGTTTGCTAACGACGGAAATATTATAGTGGCGGGCGGTACTCAAAGTTCGAACTTTCCCTTCTGTTTTGCAGGTGAAGACCCCACGCAAAACGGAGCTACAGACGGTTTCATTTTAAAAATCAATTCATCTTTTTTCACGCCTATGTATGGCACCTTGGTGGGCACGCCGGAATACGATCAAGTGTATTTTCTTCAAACCGATGTAAACGACAACATTTATTGTTTCGGCCAAACTGCAGGAACCATGGCCATTACGCCAGGTTTGTATGGACAACCCAACAGTGGACAATTCATTCGTCAGTACAATCCAACACTGAGTACCTTAAATTGGAACACCACCGTTGGAACGGGAAGCGGCGAAATAGATATTTCTCCAACGGCTTTTTTAGTGAGCGATTGCAATCAGATCTACATCAGCGGTTGGGGCGGACATACGAATTCTCAGACCTGCCAGTTTCTATCTTGTTTGGCATACTTCAGCACAACGAATAACCTGCCCATTACACCAGATGCTTTTCAATCGACCACCGACGGAAGCGATTTTTATTTGGCCGTTTTGAATTCAACGGCTACGCAATTGGTCTACGGTTCTTTTCTCGGGGGAAGTTCAAGCGCTGAGCACGTCGATGGTGGCACTTCGCGATTTGACAAGAGCGGCTCTGTGTATCAGGCGGTGTGCGCGGGTTGTCAGAACAACGACGATTTTCCAACTACGCCAGGAGCATGGTCTTCCACCAACAACAGTGTCGGTTGTAACCTCGCCGTTTTTCGTTTCGATCTCGGACAATTGCAAGCCATTGCCAGTGTTGATGGGCCTTCGGAAATATGCATTGGAACCCCCGCACAGTTTTCGAATGGAACGTTAAACGCTTCCGATTTTACTTGGAATTTCGGCGATGGACTTTCAAGCACTGCCTTTGAACCCAGTCACTTGTTTAATCAGCTTGGAAGCGTAACGGTATCTATGATTGCTTCTGACATCAATGATTGTTATATCTCAGATACCGCAACGGTTAATCTTCAGATTATTCAATTCACTCAGCCAACACTTGCAAGCGTAAATCCGATTTGCGTAGGAGAATCGGTAACACTGAATGCAACAGGTTCCAGCAATTTGTTTTGGTTGAATAGCCCTACTCTTTCCAACATAATTGGAAACACCGCAGTGGCAACGCCAACGGTTTCTTCCAACTATTACGTCTCTGATTTCAACGCTTGCGGAAGCGACACGGTGGGTGTGCATGTAAACGTAATTATTCCTGTGGCTGAGGCAGGGCCCGATCACACCATTTGCATTGGCGATTCACAGCCACTAACGGCTTCGGGAGGCGCATCTTACCAATGGCAAAGCTCACCTTCTTTAAGTTCTTTGACTACCGCAAATACCGTTGCAACACCCACCGTTGATGAACAGTTTTTTGTCACGATAACCACTGCCGAAGGATGCGTTGCCACAGACAGTTGTTTTGTATTTGTTGAACAAACAGTGCCGGGCGGAGTAACTTATCCGACCATTCAACTGTGCTTGGGTGAAAGTGTGGTCTTGGAATCGGAAGAAGGAATCTCTTACCAATGGACGCCTTCACAAGGATTGAATGCCACCAACATTCAAAACCCTACGGCCTCTCCAAACAATTCTATCACCTACAACGTGGCCATTGCCAATGCCTGCGGAGTGGGAAATTCAGAAGTCTCTATTGACGTTATCGAATTGAACGTAGTTGCATCCGAAGGTGGAACAGTGTGCTTGGGAGAGTACTATCCCATTGAAGCCAGCGGCGCCGATTTTTATTCTTGGCTTCCCTTCAGCAGTGTTGTAAATCCTTCAGCAAGTTCAACATTGGTGAGTGCACCCTATTCGCAATGGGTCACAGTTATTGGAACCGATGTGAATGGATGCTCCGATACCGATTCCCTTTACATGAATATTCTTCCACTTCCTCAAGTAGATGCTGGACCCGATCAGTATTTCGATTATCCCGGAAATACTCAACTCTTTGGCAATACCTTCGGATTGGAATACAATTGGTTTCCTTCAACGGGATTGTCTTGTGTGGATTGTGCCTATCCAACGGCCATTCCATCTGCACCAACTTGGTATTATCTAACAACTACAAATAGCACCGGTTGTGTTGGAATTGACTCCGTTTTTGTGCGTCCGTATTTTCCAATTTACGTTCCAAACGCAGTAACCCCGAACGGCGATGGATTGAACGATGTGTTCTTGGTGGTTGGAGAAAATTTAACCGGATTTCATCTTCAGATTTTTGATCGTTGGGGACTTATGATTTTCGAAACCAAGAATCCGAACGAGCCGTGGTTGGCCTCTTACAAAGGATACTTTGTTCAGAACGATGTCTATACTTGGAAGCTGTCGTTCGATAGTCTTGAACGACGACAAGAATTAATTGGACACGTAACTGTGATTCGTTAATCTCTTTTGGAATAAATTCGCAAAAACAATTACAACATGTCGTTTCAATTTTTACTTCTTGAAAACATTGGTGCAACGCGCATCATTACCATAAACAGACCCGACCAAATGAATGCCTTGAACAAGGCAACCATTGAGGAACTTCACGCAGCCTTCGCAGATGCTGAAGCCGATGATAATGTTAGAGCCATTGTTCTAACTGGTGCAGGCGACAAGGCTTTCGTAGCAGGTGCCGACATTAAAGAATTTGCGAGCTTTTCGGTTGAACAAGGAAAAGAACTTTCGTTGTTGGGACACGAGCAGTTGTTCAATTTCGTAGAGCGATTGAACACGCCTGTTATTGCTGCTGTGAACGGATATGCTTTCGGCGGTGGATTGGAATTGGCCATGAGCTGTCACATGCGTGTGGCTTCTTCAAATGCAGTTATGGGATTGCCTGAAGTTTCATTGGGTGTAATTCCTGGCTACGGTGGAACACAGCGTTTGCCGCGTTTGGTGGGAAGAGGAAAAGCAACAGAATTAATTGTAACGGCTGGAAGACTTTCTGCAGCAGATGCATTGCAATGGGGCTTGGTGAATCATGTAGTTGAATTGGAAAATTTAATGCAGTTCACAACAGACTTAG
Source organism: uncultured Flavobacteriales bacterium (assembly GCA_937897625.1). Classification (GTDB taxonomy): domain Bacteria; phylum Bacteroidota; class Bacteroidia; order Flavobacteriales_D; family Sanyastnellaceae; genus CAIZGX01. Next base: position 7,367 of record CALCNZ010000323.1, on the reverse strand, counting down.
CTGGAAAAATTGAAAAGCTTTCTCCGTCTGCAATCTCAAGTGCTTTGCGCGCGGTTCAAGCGGGTTTCGATAGCGAAGCAGTTGGATTGAAAGCCGAAGCGGAAGAGTTCGGAAAGTGTTTCGGAACAGAAGATTTCAAAGAAGGCACAAGTGCATTCATGGAAAAACGCAAACCAACGTTTACGGGTAAATAATGAAAGTTGCACTCATCAATAAATCGAAATTCGAGGCTCCTGCTTACGCCACGGCGCATGCAGCAGGATTAGATCTTCGAGCGAACATTGAAGAACCCATCGCGTTGAAGTCGCTCGAGCGAGTGCTTGTTCCAACCGGACTATTCATGGAATTACCTGTTGGAACCGAAGCGCAGATTCGTCCAAGAAGCGGATTGGCTTTCAAACACGGAATTACCGTGTTGAATACACCCGGAACCATTGACGCCGATTACCGCGGAGAGATAAAGGTTTTATTAGTGAATCTCTCGAACGATGTGTTTACGATTGAACCGGGCGAGCGCATTGCTCAAATGGTAATTGCCAAGCACGAACAAATCGAGTGGGTGGAACAACAAACGCTTTCAGAAAGTGAAAGAGGAGAAGGCGGATTTGGAAGCACCGGAGTGAAATAATTCATTCAATTTCAAATGTTCATTACTTCATGGAAAGGCCGAAAAGATTTCGGCCTTTTTGCTTTCTTTTGTTAGAAAGAAATTAACGAGAGATGAGAATAGTTATTCCAATGGCAGGTATGGGTAAGCGCTTACGTCCGCATACACTTGTTACACCTAAGCCATTAGTTAGAATTGCTGAAAAGCCTATTGTACAAAGACTTGTAGAAGATATTGTTTCCATTCAAACTGAAAAGGTTGAAGAGATTGCTTTTGTAATCGGACGCTTTGGAAAGGATGTAGAAAATCATTTAATCGCATTAGCAGAACAGCTGGGTGCCAAGGGAACCATACATTACCAAGACCAAGCGCTTGGCACAGCTCACGCCATCATGTGCGCGGAATCTGCTCTTCAAGGTCCCGTTACGGTGGCCTTCGCAGACACCTTGTTCCGTGCCGATTTCAAATTAGATCCAAACGCAGACGGTGTTTTGTGGGTGAAGAAAATCGAAGATCCTCGTCAGTTTGGTGTGGTGGAATTGAACAACGAAGGAACCATTGTTTCCTTCCAGGAAAAACCACAAGCGTTCATTTCAGACTTGGCCATGATAGGCATTTACTATTTCAAAGACGGCGAATGGTTGAAACGTGAACTTCAATATCTATTAGACAACAACATCATGAATGGTGGCGAATACCAACTGCCAGACGCCATGCGCAACATGATGAAGCAAGGAGCGAAATTCGTTCCAGGGGAAGTAGACGAGTGGATGGATTGCGGAAATAAAAATGCAGTGGTAGAGACCATGGCCTCTGTGGTTTCAAGACTTCCACAAAATCACGACGTTCAACTCGTCGGAGATTCAAAAATTATTGAACCGTGTTATTTCGGGTCGAATGTGATTCTTCGGAATTCAACCGTTGGTCCAAATGTGAGCATTGCAAGTAACGTTTCAATTTCGAATTCAACATTGGATAATTCTTCTGTGGAATCGAATTCAAAAATTGAGAACTGTCAACTCAAGAATTCATTGATCGATGAGTATTGTCAAGTTGCAGGCGTGAAAGGTGTGCTTGATTTGGGCTCGTACAATTCCATCCAAAACAATGACTAACAAAATACTTCTGTTTTTCTCTCTAGTTGTTTTTGCTTCTTGCGGAAGCAAAAAAGCGACTGTTGTAACCGATGAAAATCACGCGAAGTTTCAACAGTATTTTTACGATGGAGAGAAGGCGAAGATGGCAGGCAATTTCGAGACAGCGATCAATTTCTTCAACACAGCATTGAAATTTGAAGAAGTAAGCGCTGCCCATTATGAAATTTCGAAGTTATGCTCCCAACTTCCGAAATTCGAGAAGATGGGAAGGGAGCATATTAAGATGGCTGTAGCAATGGAGCCAACAAACTCCTGGTACCTGAAGGATCTGGCGTACTACGAAATTTATTCAGGTGACATCAAAGAAGGAATAAAGCATTTCGATTTAGCGGTGAAATACAGCTCCAATCCAATACCAGTCTTGAATGAATATTTAAATGTCATTGGAACCTACGACATGCTGCAGGCTTCAATGGTGCTCGAAAAAATTGCGGCTATTCAAGGAGAAGATGAAGACGTTGCGCGAAAGCGTTTCGAGTTGTTGAGTCTTCAAGGAAAATTCAAAGATGCTGGAATGGTCTTAGAAAATTTCGAAAAGAAGAACAAGGTAGAAGACGCCTATTATTTTTATCTCCTCGAATTTTACCGTGAATATAAATTGAACGCTGAAGCAGCGAAATGGCTTAATTACATGAAAGAAAAGATTCCGAACAATGGAAAAATTCTTTTAGAGGAGAGCGGAGAATTGGCGAGTAACGGCAACGATGCAAAGAGCTATGAGTTGTTGAAGCAGTCTATTAAATCTGGCGATTTAGGCTGGTACGATGCCATTGATATTTTGAAGAAGTACGAGGAACTCGTTGCACAAGATGAAAAATTCTTGAAACCCCTTTGGGAGATTTTCGACTTAACCTTCAATCAGTTTAAATCGGAATACCAATGCCTGGTTCAGCTGTCTTTTGTTGCAAACCACCAAGACAGTTTGGTTCGTCAAGAAGAAATGCTGAACCTCGCCGTTCAATTGTATAAAAGCGATGTAATGGTATGGCAATTCTTGTTGGAAAACGAAAAGCAACTTCGCAAGTGGAAGGAATTGGTTAAGATTGGTAACGAAGCGTTGGAACTTTTCCCTACCGATGCCGAGGTGTATTATTATACTGGATTGGGATATTTGAAACTTCATGAATACACGAAATCATTGGAATTGCTAACGACAGGAAGAGATTTGGTTATCGATGATCCCAATCTTCTCTCCCAATTTTATTCTTCTTTGGGAAGTGTGTATTTCAAAATGAACAATTGGAGCGAATGTGAAAATTCGTTCGAACAAGCGCTCATTCAAAACCCAGACAATGCCACTGCGCTGAACAATTATGCCTACTTCCTTGGACAGAAAAAAGTTCAACTCGATAAGGCTATGGGAATTGTGCAGTATGCTGTTTCTATGCAACCGAACAATCCTATTTATTTAGATACCTTCGGATTTATTTTATTCCAAAAGAAACAATACGAAGCAGCAGCGAAGCAATTGGAAATTGCAGTTGCCTTGAATGGAAACGACCAAGAAATTTGGGAGCATTTGGGCGACGCTTATTTCATGTTAGGAAATGAAGTTAAAGCCCTTGAATGCTGGAATAAGGCTCTATTGCTGAATCCGGCACATTCAAAATTGAAAGAAAAAATTAACCAAAAGAAATTCATTGAATAAGTATTTCGTAGTTCTATTTATCCCGTTTTTCTTTGCGTGCAAAAGCAAGGAGGTTGTTGTTACGCAGGAACCGTTGAAGGAGAGATCTCAGGCTTTTTTAACGCGGCATATCGATAAGAATAAATTCGATTTTGAGTGGTTAGGTATGAAGCTCGATGCGGAATTTTCAACGCCAGAAGAGCAACAGGGATTCAAGGCTACAGTGCGCATGCGCAAAGACAGCGCAGTAACCGTTAGTGTTAGTCCAGCCCTTGGAATTGAAGTTTTGCGTTTACTCGTAGATAAAGACAGCCTGAAGATGGTATCGGAAATTCCTGGAAACAAATATGTTTTTTTAGGCGCCGTAGATCAACTTTCAGATCTCGCTAAAATAGATTTAGATCTTTCAACCTTGCAAGATTTGCTCATTGGAAATCCAATAGGATTAAATCGCGAAGAGGGTAAAATGAAAAGTGGAATTGAAAAGTTAGATGTCGAATATTACACCTTGGTTTCGCGCTTGTCGCGACGCGTGCGAAGAGCCTCCGAAATTCAAGACTCGTCGTCAACAGCTGAAGGAAGAAGAATTCCAAAGCGTCTGGAAGATAACGATTGGATTTCTTCAAAGTTTTGGATTGAATCGAATCTATATAAAGTGGTGAAATGTGAATTAACCGACATACGCACCAAGCGAATGGTGCAGATTAATTACGCTGAATTCGATGAAGAAGCCGAGTCGCATTACCCACACAAATGCAACATTCAAATCGAAGATGCTAAGGGAAAGACTTCACTCGATTTTAAAATTGTTCGAATAAACACACAGAATCATTACGATTTTTCGTTCGACTACGATAAAGACTATCCCATCAAAAGGAAATAGGAAATGAAAAGGCTGAACAAATCACATATTTCCCATGCGCTTCTGGTGCTTATTCTTGTTTGCTCGGGAATTACTTTTCAGTGGATTTTCGCCCAAACAAAGAAAGCAGAACTGACTTCTAGAAGAAGTGCTTTGAACGATGAAATTGCGCGAACAAAACAACTCATTAAGGAATATCAAGCCGATCAACGCAACGCCTCAGCAGAACTTTCATTGTTGAACGAACAAATTCGTTTGCGCGAAGAGTTAATCAATTCAATTAATTCAGAAGTCGGAAGCATAGACGGAGAAATTAAAAATGGAGAGGGTAGAGTCGTTGAATTGGAAGCGAGTATTCAAGACTTGAAAGCGGAATACGCGAAGATGATTTACAACAGTTATAAGCAACGTTCTTCCTATTCGAAGTTGGCTTTCATTCTATCTTCTACAGATTTTTTTCAGGCAGTAAAACGTGTTCAATTGTTGAAGCAATATGCAGAGAATAGAAAATTTCATGCGCAGCAAATGAAAGACGCTCAGCTAGAAATAGCTGAAAATATTTCTATGTTGGAAGGAAATAAACAAACGAAGTTGGCTCTTTCCAACGACGAACAAAACGAGCGGAATGAAATTGCTTTGAACAAAACGGAGCAACAAAAGAAACTGGAAGTTTTAAAATCGGAAGAGGGAAAGCTTCGCGAAGTTCAACGACAAAAGGAAATTGAACGAAGACAGCTAACCACAAAGATTGAAGATATCGTTCGCCAAGAGATTGCAGCGGAAAACGAGCGCATTCGGAAGCAAGAAGCAGAGAAGGCGCGTTTAGCAGAGGAGAAAAGAAAAGAAGATCAACGCAGAGCAGCGGCCAATGCCACAGCTTCTAACAATGCTTCAGCCAATGCAACAGGTACCTCAGCTCCGGCGAAAACAAATACACCCGTTGCGTTAGTGACTACTCCTAAACCCATTGAGAAAGCTGCTCCAAAGATGGAAAGCGCGCCAGATGTGGTATTGGCCAACACCGTATTTGAACAGAACAAAGGAAGTCTGCCATGGCCCGTTTCTTCCGGTGCCATTGGTTCAAAATTCGGACGCCATGCACACGAGAGCATTGCAGGAATTGAAGTGAATAACAAAGGGGTCGATTTCATTACTTCGGCGAATGCTGAAATTTTATCGGTATTCAGTGGCACAGTGACAAGCGTCTTTAACATTCAAGGCGCTGGAATGAATGTGATTGTTACGCATGGAGCATACAAAACGGTATACAGCGGATTGCAAAATGTGTATGTTTCCGTTGGATCGAAAGTGAATACGAAAGACAAAATAGGAACTGTTGCAGACAACGGCGAAGGCTATGTCTTACACTTTGAATTGGGAAAAGTTTCCGAAGCCGGATGGGTTCCGCAGAATCCAGAACTTTGGTTGAAAAGACGTTAAGCCTTAAACGAATTTAGGATCCGTTTCCATCACATGTCCACAAGACTTACATGTTCTCATTTCTTCACTTCCGTAGAACTCTCTGAAACGAGGTAAGAAATCTTTTTCGATATTTTCTAAAACGAAATAAGTCTCGTGAAGTTTGTGATTGCACTGTTCGCAAAACCAGAGTAAACCGTCTTTCAATTCGCGGTCTGCACGCTTCACTTCAATCACAATTCCAACCGTTCCTTCTCCTCTGCGGGGTTGATGCGGTGTTCTTGCTGGAAGCAAAAACATTTCGCCTTCTTTCACTTCAATGTCTACGGCCTTTCCGTCTTCTTGAATGCCCACAACAATGTCTCCTTCAATTTGAAAAAACCATTCTTCTGTTTCGTTGTAGTGATAATCTTTGCGAGCGTTTGGACCACCCACAATCATAATTACATAGTCGCCCGATTCAACATATAAATTCTTGTTTCCAACAGGAGGCTGAAGCAAATTTCTATTTTCTTCGATCCATTTTTTTAGGTTGAAAGGTCTACGAATCATAAGGCGTTCAATTTTTGTATTTCGAAAAGTATTTCCGGATTTTGTTCCACTGCGGTTCCCATAACCACAACATCGGCACCGGCTTGCCATGCGGCATGCGCTTGTTGCTCATTCACAATTCCTCCTCCAACAATAACGGGAAGCTGAGTGGTCTTCTTCACTGCATAAATTAATTCTTGAGAGACAGGAAAATCTGCGCCACTTCCTGTGTCTAAATAGAAACAACGCAACCCTAAATATTTTCCCGCAAGCGCAGTGGCTGCGGCTACTTCTGGTTTGTCGTTCGGAAGTGGAACCGTCTGACTGATGTAGATTGCTGTTGTGGTATTTCCTCCGTTCACCAACATGTATCCAGTTGGAATAACTTCCTGTTTCCATTCGTGCAAGTAAGGTGCTGATACCACTTGATGACCAATGAGGAATTCCGCATTTCTTCCAGATATCAAAGAAAGAAAAAGTGTGGCGTCTACGTGTTTAGTAAGTTGCAACGGATGACCAGGGAAGAGCACCAATGGTAAAGGACAAGTTGCTCGAAGATGTTCCACACGTTCATTGAAATCGGAAGCAGCATTCAAACTTCCGCCAACCAACAAAAAATCTACTCCGGCTGCCTTATAAAGTTCGCCTTGCTGAGTGGCATTTTCACTGATCCATTTGTCTGGATCAATGAGAACGGCCAATTGTTTCTTCTTGGAATGAAGCAGCAATTCTATTTTTCCGGCAGGGGTCATGTTTCAAAAATACGAAAGATGAAGATGCATTAAGCAAATTCACTTTCAATACGATCCACCGTTAGAACCCCATCTACGTCTTTGAGGTTTTTGATCAAGTGATTCAGATGCTCTGTATCGTGCACCAACACCACCATTTTCCCTTCGAATATTCCGTCGCGTGCTTCAAAAGAAATAGCACGCATGTTCACGTTCATGTCGGTGGAAATGATATTTGTTATTTTCTGAACCAATCCTACATCGTCGGTTCCAGAGAACTTTAATCCCACTTCGAACTGCACTAAATCGTTGCTGCTCCATTTTGCTTTAATCACGCGATACGCGTATTTGCTCATGAGCTCTTGCGCATTCGGACAATTCGTCCGATGAATTTTTATTCCTTCTGAAAGATCGGAAGAGCACACGTCTGAAC
>CALCNZ010000322.1 GCA_937897625.1 uncultured Flavobacteriales bacterium | reverse complement strand
GTGCTCTTCCGATCTCAGTCATCTTCGGAATCTCGTCGTATATATTTCCGAAGCGAACCACCGGTGCCGCTTCAACGCCTGTTTTTACTTTGTGATTCGAAATTTGAGCATTCAATTTGCTCAACGCGCTCGCTTCTTCCGATTGGTCTTTCACAATGTGAACAATTTCAACCGGAGCTTTTAAGGTTTTTGAAATTTCACATGCGTAGTTCACCGCTACGTCTGATGTGCTTGAAAAGTCTGAAGGGACAATGATTTTCGACATGTCAACTATTTTTTTAATGCCACATTGGAATAAAATACACAGAGTCGTCTTGCTGCTCGGGTGTAATTAACAACACCGGAATTTGCGCTTCGTTGTAAATTAAATCTTCTTCTTCTGTGCGAGGGAACAACGTATATAAATATTCGAAAGAGAAATTCACCGCGCAAATTAAATCGGCGTCAACCGATGCCGCATAAGCCACAACCGATTTGGCAAATGGTTTATGGTCTGTCTCTATATGCATGCTGAAGGGTATGCCAGCATTTTGGAATGTCTCTTCAACCTTTGAAATCAATTCTTCATCGCTTCCACTTGCCACCTGCTGCGCAATGAAATACACTTCACCAGAAAACAATTTCGCCATTTCTGAAAAGAAAACCGCTTCTTCCACAAGCTGTTGGCGGAAGGTTACGGGAATGACAATCTTTTTGTATCCTTCGGAACGAATAGGTCTTTGCTGAACCACAATAAACGGTGTGGTAGATTCAGAAACAACCTTCAACGCTAAACTTCCGGTAATACGCTGCAAGCCGCGCATGCCGTGCGTTGGCATAAGAATCAATCCGCAATGTTGAAGCTTCGCAATTTCATCGATGGTTGTAGAAAGCTCACCGGCTTCAACAATAGTCTTTACAGATCCTTCAAAGGAAGCGCGAATGCGATCGGCCCATTTGTTCAATTCGTTCTGAGCATATGGAATATCGCTCTCATGCTTCACCAAGTGAAGCAATACAATTTCAGAGTTCGCCAAGCGCGCAATAAATTCAGCGTGAAGAATGGCGTTGTAACTATCTTCCCTTAAATCAAAGGGAATAAGGATGCGGTTAATGTTTTTCATATAAAGTGGTTCAAAAGTAATAAAGAATAAGCATGTCCGTTAAGGTTTTGTTTGTCGAAATTTGCAATAACAATTAGCCGCATGACCGAGTTAAGCGCATTCTATTTACAAAATCTTGAACCCGTGTTGCAGCGCTTGAAAGACGGCCTGAACAAGCATTACTTTTACCACGATGTTCGTCATACACTTGATGTAATTGAGCAGTCGCAGGCAATTGGTAAATTGGAAGGCGTAACAGAACGCGAGCTGGAGATCCTAAAAATTGCAGCGCTTTTTCACGACACCGGGTTTTTAAAAGTGCGTTCCGGACATGAACAAGCAAGCATAGACTTCTTTCAGGCCATTGGCGGATTGAGCGCTCTGACCTACGAAGACTGCGATATCATTACGGGTTGTATTCGCGCAACACACATGCCGCAAAACCCAATGAATCAGTTGGAGCGTATTCTTTGCGACGCCGATTTAGATTATTTGGGAAGGGAAGATTTCAACTTAATTGGTGAAAATTTATTTCTTGAAATGAGTGCCTGCGGAGAAATGAGCGATCGATTCACGTGGGACAATCTTCAAGTGAAATTTTTGGAAGCCCACAATTACCACACACCTTCGAATCAAACACGAAGAAACCCGAGGAAAGAAGAGAACTTAAAAGAGGTTCGTTTGCGCGTGGCTCAAAAAAGTTAATTCGCTTTTTCAGCCAAGAACAATTCCATTTCGCCTTTTCCTTTCAGCATAACATTTCCTTTCGATTCATATTGAAAACCACTGTCGACAAGCGACTTCGTTGCGTGGGTCACAGTAACTTTCATAGGCGTTCCATTGCTTTCAACCCGAGCAGCAATGTTTACGCTGTCTCCTAAGATGTCGTATATGAATCGCGATTTCCCTACAATTCCTGCAATGACTTCACCGCTGTGAATGCCTATTCTGCAGGTCCACGCTTGTTTCGAAACTTGATTTCTCTTTTCAAGATAATCAATGAAATCGTGTGCGATGGTAACCATTTCTTTGGCGTGGTCTGAACCATCTGAGCCAATACCCGTGGTGGCCATATACGCATCTCCAATGGTCTTAATGCGCATACCGTTGTTGCGTGCACAGATCTCATCGAACTCGCTGAAAATTTCTGAAAGTTCTTCAATTAAAAATTCAGGTGTTAGGGTAGAAGTAATGGTTGTGAAACCTACAAAATCGCAGAACAGAATACTCACATTTTTGTGAATTTCGGGTATGTGTTTTCCGTTTACCATTAGATCTGAAATAACCTTGTCTGGAAGTAGAATGCGCAGAAGCGATTCAGATTTTCTGCGCTCGGCCTGAAGGGCAACGTGCGTGCTTATGCGCGCCATTACAATATCTGGATTGAATGGTTTGATAATAAAGTCGGCACCACCAACCTTGAATCCGCGCGTCTCATCGGCCACTTCATTCAAGGCTGTTAGGAAAATAACTGGAATTTTTTGAGTAAGCGGATTGCTCTTTAATTTTTCACAGGCCGTGAATCCATCCATTTCAGGCATAACAATATCCAGAAGAATAAGATCGGGTTGTTGCTCCTGTTGCGCAATTTCCAAGGCTTTCTCTCCACTCTTGGCAATCTTCACGCGGTAGTGATCTTTCAACAATGCAGAGAGCACTTGAAGGTTTTCTACCGAATCGTCTACTGCTAAGATTAAAGGTTTTTGTTCTACGGTTTCCACTTGAAAGTCTTTTGATTATTTCTTTAAAATTTCCAACGCTGCATCGAATTCAAATTCGTTCAGCGCCTTTTGTATGTCAGTTAATTTCGATTTCATTTCTTCACTTAATGTGAATTTAGAAAGCATCTCTTCACAAAGTTCTCCAGCTTGCATGTCGTTGTCTTCAATAGCTTTCGCTAGCGCGGCGAGACGTTCAGTTAATTCACCTTCAGAAACAGTTACGGTAGCCGCCGCGATTTTTGCGTTCGCAAGAACAAATTTCTCAATGACTGGAAGTTGTTTTTCCAACTTCGTGAACACAGCAATGGTCTTTTGCAGATGCGTACTGTTCAACGTTGGAGTGGCTTCTTGCGAAACAGTTTTCAATTCGCTTGAAATAGGATGAGCCAATTCGTAAAGTTCTGTAATGCCTATGTTTCCTGCAACTCCAGCAATGGTGTGCAACAATGCAGCCAGTTCGGGAACATTCTTTTCGACAACCATCTTTTGTGCTTTCGCCGTAACGCCCGTGTAATTATCGACGAATGTTTTCAATAATTTGAAATACAAATCTTGTTTTCCAGCAACACGCTTCAATCCGTTTATTACATCTACTCCTTCAATGTGGAAAGGAGCGTCGCCATCTGCTGTTGCATTTTGTTCTGCGAATTGAGCAGCCGATTTCGCGGATTCATCACCTTTGATGTACTTGATTAATGCGTTGTACAGAATGTGCGGATCAATGGGCTTGGTGATGTGATCGTTCATTCCCGCAGATAAACTTTTTTCGCGTTCACCTTTCATGGCGTGAGCGGTCATGGCTAAGATGGGAAGGCTTCTGAATCGCTCATCTTGACGAATGTTACGCGTGGCTGTAAGACCATCCATTTCCGGCATTTGAATGTCCATAAGCACACAGTCGTAAGTGTTCTCTTTCACTTTTTCCCAACCCTCTAAACCGTTTCGTGCGAAGTCGGGTTCAATACCCACATCGCGAAGCAACTCAATGGCGAGTTCAAGGTTAATGTCGTTGTCTTCCACCAACAATACCCTTGAATCTTTTAAAGCTGCACGATAATTTTCAATAACATCAATGTCCTTCGATTTATCCAATACGCGTTTTTCACCCAGATGTAAAATACTGTTGATGGTGTCGTATAAAATGGAAGGATTAATAGGCTTCAACAAATATCCGTCGATGAGTTTTTCTTTCGCTGCCTGACGAACCGTGTCTACTCCAAAAGCCGTTACCATAAGCACCGAAGGAACAGGTTGCCCTTCTTTTTTTCGAAGTTCAGCAACAAGTTGCAGTCCGTCCATACCTGGCATGCGCCAGTCAACTACCATGAGCGAAATAGGGCGTTTGGCGTTTGTTTCTTTTTCGAAAATTTCAATAGCCTCTTTCGCATTGTCGGTCATAATTACTTCAAATCCGAAAGATGAAAGCATTTCTTCCAACACAATTCTTGCGCTGTCCGAATCATCTACAAGAAGCGCGCGCATTCCGTTAATAGATTCAACTTTTGTGATGCTGTTCGACTGTTCATTGGAAAGAGAGAAGAACGCGTTGAATGAGAATTCAGAACCTTCTCCGGATACGCTGGTGGCAGTCAATTCGCCGTCCATCATCTCCACGATTTTTTTACAAATCGCCAAGCCCAATCCCGTTCCTCCAAATTTTCGTGTCGTAGATAAATCGGCTTGTTGAAACGGTCGGAATAATTTATTCAATTGCTCTTCAGTCATTCCAATTCCGCTGTCTTTTACAGCGAAACGAATAATGATTCCATAGGGAAGTTTCGTTACCACTTTAGCCATCAAATGCACTTCTCCTTCTTCCGTAAACTTCGCAGCGTTGTCTGTAAGGTTCAATAAAACTTGACGAAGGCGCACGGAGTCTCCGAGTATAACCGGAGGAATATTCGGGTCAATGTGCGTGACCAATTCAACGTTATTTTTTTTCTGAAGCTTAACGTTTACAGCATCTGCAACATCGGAAACAAGTTCCTCCAAATACAAATGTGTACTTTCCAATGTGAGTTTTCCAGCTTCAATTTTCGAGAAGTCGAGAATGTCATCAATGATGCGTAAAAGA
>CALCNZ010000321.1 GCA_937897625.1 uncultured Flavobacteriales bacterium | reverse complement strand
TGAACGTGCTGCAGAAGAAGGCGCTCAGATTGTTTTAACCAACGCTCCAATTGCTATGCGTATGGGTGAAATCAACGGCTTGGCTGAAAAGATTAACGCTCCAATTATTGCTGCCGATGCAACAAGCGAAGCAGATTTAGAGAACTTGTTCGACAAGTCTATGGAACACTTCGGTGGAAAAGTAGACTTCGTTTTACACAGCATTGGTATGTCTCCGAACGTTCGTAAAGGAAGACACTACACCGATTTGAATTACGAGTGGTACAAGCAATCGTTAGATGTAAGCGCCATGTCGTTGCACAAGATGTTGGCCACTGCATATAAGAAAGACGCCATTAGCGATTGGGGAAGTGTTGTTGCATTGAGCTACATCGCTGCTCAGCGCACGTTCCCAGATTATTCAGACATGGCAGACGCGAAGGCGTTGTTGGAAAGCATTGCGCGTAGCTTCGGTTACCATTACGGTGCCGCGAAGAAAGTGCGTATCAACACCATCTCTCAATCTCCAACAGTGACCACTGCTGGATCAGGCGTAAAAGGATTCGACGGCTTCATCAGTTTCGCTGAAGAAATGTCTCCACTTGGAAACGCAGACGCCTTGGCGTGTGCAGACTATTGCATCTCGTTATTCAGCGACTTAACCCGCTACGTAACCATGCAAAACCTCTTCCACGACGGCGGCTTCTCATCAACCGGTGTTACTCCTCCTGTGATTGAGCGTTTCTCGAAGTAATTGAACTTTCCCTTTGGGATATATCCACATCGTGGATTAGTCCGCAACGCGGATACATCCCTTCGGGATTGATCCTGAAAGGATTTGTCCACGAAGTGGAAAGTAAATTCTTACTTCGTAATTCCTACTGCGTATTTGGTACCAGTTATTTCGTTATTGGAAATCCTATGGATTTATATTATCGGATGGGTTATATTCTGCTTTTTTTTCGAGATTGAATAAAACGATCTGAAATTACATACAGGAACCAAATAGATATTACAGCGAAATATACATCGAGGTCATTTCGCATAAATAAAAATATATAAAAACCATAAACATCTTCCGGCATTAAGCGATCCATGTAAGAGTCAATGCCGAATTCGAGAGGTAATAGAATAAAAACGTATGGCAAAAAAAATATAAAATGTAAAAACAAGAAAAGAATGTATCCTATGTCGAAGTAATAATTAAATCCTTTTTTAAACATAATGCCCCCAAATCAATGGATTCATCGAGTAACTCGTTGATATGGTAATCAACGGAATTGGGTAAAGAGAGAAAGCCTTTAATCTCATCTTATTATTCAATTTCTTCATCTATATAAATTTCAATCTCTGGTGAATTATTTTTCAATAGAATCTTTTTCACTTTCTCTAATGATAAGTGAACGTTCTTATTGTGATTGGTTATCCGAATAACAGATTCAACGTTTTTTATTGAAGACAAATCTGGTTCATTTTCGAAATACCCATAGATGTTTAAAAAATCAACTGAACTTAACGATGAGATCATACCAGGAATACCATTCGAATCACACTCCAACGTTAACGTTCCTAATTTCTTATCCTTCAAAAAATTTGAATCGTCCACATTCAAATAGCTTAATCCTATATCCTTTAAATCGCGACTTATTATACTGCCTTTTAATTCCGCGTAACGTGTGGCATATAAACGCAAAGTAACTAAACCTTCTATTTCAATATTCTCATTTATTATTAAGGAATCGGTTAATATCTCCAAATGTTTGACTTTGGTCTTCCCTATTGACTTTAGAATGATTGAAAGCACTTTACTTTCAGCAGGATAAATATTCAACAAAAAAATAGAGTCGACATTTTCAAGGTACTTCAAATCGTATAAACTTTCCAAACTGCAAAAAGTATAGTAGTTAAGTTCAGGCTGATTGCTCTGAGGCTCTGG
>CALCNZ010000320.1 GCA_937897625.1 uncultured Flavobacteriales bacterium | reverse complement strand
TATTGAAACATTTTCCTCAACAGGAACGACTGAAGTTTCAACATTACAATGGGCAAATGGAATCTACTTCTTCAAATGTTTCAACGGACAAGGGACTATTGTGAAAAAAGTTTTTGTTCATTAGAAAAACAAAATGTATTTCCGCTAATATTTATCCCCCAGCTTCACTGGGGGCATTTCGGATGTCGCCCTTAGGGGCTCGTTTATGTGCTGCAAAATGAAGTTTCTATTTCTTCCTGAAAATTCCATTTCAGAATGATGTGATTTTTGGTTTTGAATATATTTTTTCAATCCAGTTATTTCTGATTGTCCAACACTGAAAACAGCATAGCCCAACTGCCATTCAAAGTCTTTCAAGAAAACTGCTTTTGTTTTCATCCATCGCGATGAATTCGATTTTAATTTTTCAGCCAACTTCATGACTGCAATTTTTCTGGAGAGAAAACACAAGACATGAACATGCTCATAATAGCCGCCTATTTGAATACTTGGACATTCAAGATCATCACACATATTGGATAAGAAACCATAAAGGTCATTTTCAATCTGAGGCAGAATGAAGGGTTGTCTATACTTGGTTGAAAAGACCAAATGAATGGTCATTGTTGAAATGGATTTTGACATTTTTTTTCTCGCAAAAATGAATTGAGCTTTGCTCAAAGTCAAGAAACGGTTATGCGCGTTTATGCGAGCTCGCTCTGCGAGCGGCATCCGAAATGCCCCCAGTGAAGCTGGGGGAGAGAAATTTTGTTTGAAAACTTTGATTCAAGTAAGTTGACATTTCCTCTTTTAACTTCAAATGATTTCTAATCAGAACCTTTTTCCCCCAGCTTTGCTGGGGGCAGTTCGGATGTCGCCCTTAGGGGCTTAGGAACTTCGTAATTGGAAAATCGAAGATTTTATTCCTACTACGTAATTCCTACTACGTAATTCCTACTGCGTAATTCCTATTTCATAATTCCTAATTCGTAATTATTGATCAACGAAGTTCCAATTACATTGTAGGAATAAAACCGAAGGTTTTCCAATTACACAGTAGGAATAAAATCTTCGATTTTCAAATTACGAAGTAGGAATAAAACCGAAGGTTTTCCAATCTATATTAGCAACATGAGAAACGTCCGAATAGTACCGCCTGCAACACTTACAGGCATTCGCTTGAAACACCTCAAAGACGCAGCGTGCGGAGTACCCGCCGTGACTTCAACCTTCAAACACATTGCCGATGAAATGGGCATGATTAAAGGATGGAAACTACTGCAAAAATTAAATCAGAAAGACGGAGTCGATTGCCCAGGTTGCGCTTGGCCAGACCCTACACATAGATCGAAACTCGGAGAATACTGTGAAAACGGTGCAAAGGCTATTGCCGAAGAGGCAACCGAAAAACGTTGCACACCCGATTTCTTCACGAAACATTCGGTGGAAGAAATGAGCGAGTGGAGCGATTATATCATTGGAAAAAGCGGACGTATTACAAACCCCATGTTCCTTGAAAAAGGTAGCAGCAATTACAAAGCCGTGTCATGGGATTTCGCTTTTCAACGCATCGCTAAAGAACTAGACAATTGCGCTACTCCCGATGAAGCCGTTTTCTATACTTCCGGAAGAACAGGCAATGAAGCGGCTTATCTCTATCAATTGCTTGTTCGAAAATACGGAACCAATAACCTTCCAGACTGCAGCAACCTTTGTCACGAAAGCTCGGGTACTGCTCTCATTGAATCGCTCGGAATAGGAAAGGGTACCGTGAAGCTCGACGACCTTCACATTGCAGATGCTATTTTGGTTATCGGACAAAATCCGGGAACGAACCACCCGCGTATGATGTCGGCTCTTTCGAAATGCAAGGCCAACGGCGGGAAAATTATTCACATCAATCCACTTCCTGAAGTGGGTACCATGAAGTTCATCAATCCACAAAGTCCAATCGAAATTTTAAAAGGAGGAACACAACTCGCAGACCATTTCCTGCAAGTAAGAGTAGGCGGAGACCATGCGTTATTCAAAATGATCGGACACTACTTGAAGAATCTTGAGCAAGAAGTAGGTGGAGTGCTCGATCAAAAATTTGTAGAAGAAAAGACAGAAGGATTCATCAACTACTGGAACAGCTTAGACGAAGTGAATCTCGACGAGTGCTCTGAAATCAGCGGCATATCAAAGGCACAGGCGTTCGAAATTGCTGAACTCATTTCCAAAAAGAAAAATATTATTTCATGCTGGGCCATGGGCCTTACGCAACAGAAAAAAGCTGTTGCCATTATTCAAGAAGTGGTGAACATTCACCTTGTTCTGGGTGCTGTTGGAAAGCCAGGCGCTGGACTTTGTCCAGTACGCGGGCATTCGAATGTGCAAGGAGATCGTACCATGGGTATTAACGAAAAACCCCGCGAGCCATTTTTACAAGCACTCGACAATCGTTACAATTTCACTTCACCAAGAAACCACGGATTCGATGCGGTCGAGGCTATTGAAGCTATGGCACACGATAAGGTGAAAATATTTATTGGCTTAGGTGGAAACTTCGTTTCGGCTACGCCAGATAGTGATTTCACAGGGAAAGCCATGCAACGTGTGCCGCTGACTGTTCACATTTCAACCAAACTGAATCGCTCACACTTAGTAACAGGAGAAGAAGCTTTAATACTTCCATGTCTAGGGAGAACTGAAATTGACATTCAAGAAAGCGGAGAACAATTCGTGACCGTTGAAAATTCAATGGGTATCGTTCACCGTTCACGCGGCACCATTCAACCCGCTTCTGAATTCTGCATGAGCGAACCCGCTATAGTTTGCGAAATTGGAAACGCTTGTAAAAAGACTGCTGACTTGCCTTGGAAAAAGTGGAGAACCAATTACGATTTAATTCGTGATGAAATTGAAGCGGTCATTCCAGGATTCAATAATTACAACGAACGTGTTCGTGGTGCAGACGGATTCTATCTTCCGAACGGTCCGCGCGAAGGCAGGTTTACCACGCCATCAGGAAAAGCGCATTTCAATACAGCTCCGCTTCAACATATAGAAATTCCAAGCGGACATTACGTGCTCATGACCATTCGTACCCACGATCAATTCAACACAACAGTATACGGTCTAGACGATCGCTATCGTGGAGTTGAAAACGAACGTCGCGTAATTATGATGAATGAAGAAGACATTCGCAACGCAGGATTTCAAGACAAAGAATTGGTGAACATCATATCCATTCACGAAGGCATCGAGCGAAAGGCGGTGAAGTTTCATGTGATTCCTTACAGCATTCCAAAAGGATGCGTAGGTTCATATTTTCCTGAAACGAATTGCCTTGTTCCTTTGCACCACACAGCAGAGCGAAGCAATACGCCAATCAGTAAATTCTTGATAGTTCGATTTGAAAAGTACAACGGAGAGGAAGGATGATTTCGAAAATTTTGTGGCTTCCCATTAACATTCTGCAGCTGGTTTTAGTTTTTGCTTGGACCATGTTCTGCGGAATTTTCGGGATGGTTTTCGCTTTATTAACGAACCCTACTTATTCACACAGGATAATGGGATACTACATTTTTTCTCCGGTGATTTTAGCTATTTCAATGGTTCGAGTGAAAGCGAAAGGATTGGAAAATGTGCTTGAAGAACCTGCCATCTACGCAGCGAATCACGCTTCGCAATTAGATATTCCAATCATCTGCACACGTGTGAATAGACCTATGTTTTTTATTGGGAAAATTGAACTGAAAAAAGTTCCTGTGTTGGGCCAATACATGAAAATTGTAGGAATGATTTTCGTAGATCGAAAAAATCGCGAACGCGCTATGGCAAGCATGCGCACTGCCATTCAGGATATTCAAGGAGGGAAGAGTATCGCTGCTTTTCCGGAAGGAACCCGAACAAAAACGGGTGATCTGCTTCCGTTTAAAAAAGGTGTTTTTACAATCTCAAAAGAAGGTCGAATTCCAATCGTTCCCATTGCAGTCATTGGAAGTGCGAAGGCCTTAGCAAGTGGAAGTTTTTTCATGCGTCCTGCAACCGTTGAACTTCGAATTTTACCAGCGTTGAATAGCGAAGAATTTTTCAATATGTCTATTGAAGAAATGGCGAGTCACACACGCAATCTGATTCAACAAGAAATAGAAAAAGGTTAGAAAGGAAATCCCAATCCTAAGTTCAAGACAGGTTGAACCTTGAAAGAACTCGGCGAATTATTTACCCGCGTTAAGAATGCATTGTATTCGTCTTTTCCTTGCCACAACCATTTTTCGCCTTTCGCTTTAATCGGATCTCTTAAAGGAATTCCAATGTCCATTCGAACAACAAAAAAATCGAAATCTAAACGCAAACCAGCGCCTGTGCCTACCGCGAATTCTTTATAAAATCTGTTTTTGTTGAACTCGGCATTGGGGCGGCTGTGATCGACATTCGCTAACCAAATGTTTCCTGCGTCTAAGAAGAATGCAGCTTGAATCATGTGGGTTATTTTAAAGCGATATTCAGCATTGCATTCCAATTTAATATCGCCAATGTTGTTGAATGAACGAACCAAAGAAGTGTCGCGATAACTCCCCGGACCAAGCGTTCTAGCCTGCCAAGCGCGCAATCCGTTAGCACCACCACTGAAATAACTTTTTTCGAAAGGTAGTGAAGGCAGATTTTTCAGTGGAATTCCTACCCCCACAAATGCACGAAATGCGAATTTGTTCCGATCGTCCTTTTGTGTATAGAACCGTATGTCGTGATCCGATTTTACGTATTGCGCAAAACGAATTTTATTAATCTCGTAACTGCCCAAAGAATCTGGCGTTGCTTGCGGCAATCGTTGGTAAATCGCACGCAGCAAGTTTCCGGCACCTTCTAAAATATTTCCTCGGTAATAGAACGAACGCGGCTGATTCCCGTCTTTCTGCGTGTTCACGGTATACCCTAAGCGAGAGGCGCAGATCAAGTGGTCTTGGTAACTGTTTGCCAAATAGCTATCGTTCAATGCTCCCAACCAACGGTCGAAAGCAGCAGACCGATCTATTTTAATAAGACTTAATTCAGCCCATTCAACATCGAAAGACGAAACCTTTTCAGGGTTCTCAATAAACGTCCAGCCGAAACTTACTTGCGAAAGTGTGCGCGTATAATCGGGTCTGCGTTGGTAGTTCAAACCCGCTCTGAGCGTTGTTTTTGGGTAATTGCTTCGGCTCGTTTTGGCTAAATCTTTTGGAAATAAACGCGGGATATTCAGCGACATCTCCGGCCCAATTTCGAATGTATTCAAGTGAAAGGTGCGCTGAACTATCTGATCGCCTGTGTTCGAAGTTGCAGATCCGCTGCCCAATACCTGTGAAGCTTCAGCCCCCACAACCGTTTTAAATTCGAAGGCTTCAGCACCACGAAAAACATTGCGGTGTTTGTATATCAAGTTGCCGTAAATACCCATGTTACCCGCGCGGTTAGTCACCCGTGGATCAAAACTTAGCGCTTGCTTTTTATTCGGCGCCAAAAGAACTTTAACGTCCAACAAAGCTTGTCCCGTCTTAGCGTCGTTTCTTGGTGAAAGTTGAATATTCACTGTTTTGAAAACACCCAATTGCGTGAAGCGCTTGTAGGTCTCGTCTATGTAACGCTGCTGATACAACTGTCCTTCCTTCACTTCAACCCTGTGGTTTAACAAAACGGGTTTAATGCAAGAAATGCCATTGCTGTATACGTCTAGCCCTTTGTAGTGAACCGTATCTGTTGGAATTTTATTCGGATCTAATGGGTTAAATGAGGTGTTGAATGAAATATCGCCAATGTAGAATTTTCTATGCGGAAGTGTTTTCCCAGTGAAGTTTCCATATCCATCAAGCGCCTTCTGATTCAGAAAGGTGAGTTTTACATTTACTTTTTTGGGTGAAGTAACCGTGTCTAATTGATAAATAATATAATCTGGAATGAACTCGTAAAACCCCTCGTTGCTCAGGAATAGAGTGATTCTTCCGCGCTCGTTATCTAGGTTTTCAACGCGAAAGCGATCGCCCGATTTCACGAGTGATTTTTCAGAGAGTTTAGGAATTTGCTTTTGAATACTAGCGTCTTCAGAGGTCCATTCAACATTGTTAATGACGTATAAATCTTTGAGTTCTACGTGATACACAACATGACTTTTCTTTCCCGCCTTCCAAAATAAATTACTCTCTGAATTCACAATACTTTCAGCGTTTACTTCGGCATTGAAATAACCATTCTTGCGCAAGTAAATTTCCATCTGACGCGCCCCTTTGTTCATGAGTATTGTGTCGAGCAGAACAGGAGGTTCTCCTACTGTATAGGCTAGCCAAGGCCATAGACCGTTGCAATTTTTGGGCTCTTTATGCTTTTTGTTTTTACGTGTTTCTTTGTCGAAGCGCTTTTTATTTATCCGAGCACATCGCTTGTCAATGCGCAATTTCGATCGTTCCAAAAATTTCCGAGGGACGAATGTGTTCAATCGCATATTCAGTCGGAACAGCAAGGTTTTGCGATTGGGCTTCAGCTTCGTTAAATACAAAAGTTCATCGGCACTAACATCGGTGGTTGTTAGCAGTTCGGTTTTTCTTCCAACAAAATCTATCTTGTGATCTTCGAAATAAATTTCGCCTTCACCTAAATTATTTTGAATGGTGCACGAAGAATAGACGAGTGCAATGAGAGCACCAATAAGAATTGGTGTGTACGCGCTTTTCTGAAAAAACCTCTTTTGCATCATTTCTACAAATATCTAACGCATCTTTGTAGAAATAAAATTAAATGTCCATTTCCAAGAACGAAATCAAACTAATTCGCTCGTTGCAACAGAAGAAATTCAGAATGCAAGAGAAATTGTTCGTTTTGGAAGGAAGAAAAGCGGTGGAAGAAGCGTTGAGCTTCGAGGGGCAATTGGTGAAAGTTTTTACAACGGATGAAGCGTTTGCGCTGAAGCATCGCGTTCCCTTGATTCATTCAAGAGATATGGAACAGATTTCAAGTCTTACACAACCGCCCGGATATTTAGCGGTGTTGAAGCAAAAGGAAGCTTCACTTTCAACTATCGAAGGAAAGACTTTTTGCATTGCGAATGCAATAGCAGATCCCGGGAATTTAGGAACGCTCATTCGTACGTGTGAATGGTTTGGGGTAGACGCGTTGGTACTCGATGAAAACTGCGTTGATGTCTATAATTCGAAAGTGGTTCAAGCAACCATGGGAAGCATTCTTCGCTTGCCCATTACCAGTTCAACAACGCGAGAGATTATCGATTTTTTTAAATTGAAGGAAATACCTCTTTTGGCGGCCGATCTAGACGGCGCGCCCATTCAATCGTTCAAAGCACCCGAACAATGGGGCTTGGTGGTGGGAAGTGAAAGTCACGGAGTGTCGCCAGCGTTTATTCAAGCTTCTTCAACTCGTTTAACCATTCCATCTATGGGGAATGCGGAAAGCCTCAATGCATCCATTGCAGGAGGAATTGCTATATATCAATTGAAGTTGAAGGGCTAGTTTATCTCCCGTAGAAACTCGCTGGCTGCAGCAACGGCTCGAACACAAAGAACTGCGCCAATCCCAATTCATTCGCATCGGTCTTCGCCCAAAAATATTCAGGGTCAAAGGGAGTCATTTGTCCAGTAGCATCCGGAGTCATCTCCTTTGCTTTCTTCAAATACAAATTCAACGAGGTGAAATTACCAGCAGTGTTTTTTACACGAATGACAAAGGAAGGCGGAATGTTTTTAATGGAATCAGCCGCTTCGGGTTTAAGCATCGTGTTGTAGGTTTCCAAATGCACTTTCTGCATGCGTTTCAGTAAGTCGAAGGCAAGGGCAGTGTCTAGTTTGGCAAAAGGAGTAAGTGTGCCATTGAGGTAGCGTTCTAGCTTCAATTTATTGTTTCCGAAATAGGTTAATTTGAAACTGCTTCCAGGATCGGTCATGTGCAGCACTTCAATTTCAGCAATGTCGTTGTTCGGATAATAAAAAACTTCTGTGCTGCGCCACTCCATTTCATCAATGAAGAAACGTGGATTTAAAAAACCAGTGAACCCTTCAATATGCGTAATGTACGGATCCTCGCTACGCCCGGCGTCCGGCGTTTCTAAAAGCATAATGGTGCCCATATGGTCTTGGGTATTCGGACCCACAAAATAAGTCTTCAGTAGCTCGTTGTTCTTTCCGTAAATCTTCACTTCTTTTCCCGAAGAGGCCATTACACTCATCATGTTGTCGCGCATTTTCGTCGGAACATTTCCTCTTACACGAATGTCGTGAAAACACTCAAGCAGCAACTTAATAACGTCCTTCCGAACGGCATATTTCTTATTGATGGTCCAATCGACGCTGTTCGGTTTTCGCTCCAATAAGGCCACATTTCCGTTTCGGTCTTGAATGGTAATTTTAGAAATCGAAGCCGTGTCTTCAACAGAAAACTGCATGAACGGATTGTCTCCAATTGAACTTTTGTTGCTCAATTTCGGATAAAGAAAAACAGCGGTGCCTGCAAGAATTAAAAACAGAGCAAGTAGAATGACGTTCTTTTTTTTCATATTAATTCTGCTTGGTCCAACGCTTCTTTCTTGAATAAACAACAGCCGTTCCGAAGATGGCTAACACCAAAAGAGGAGAAGCGGTATTCAATGTCTTCCAGTAATTTTTTTCTGCGGAAATTTTTTCCTTATCTAATTTTCTAACTTGAATGTTCCGCGAACGAACATCGATTAAGCTTGCATCGTCTAAAAGGTAGTTCACGCAATTGAGCAAAAGATCTTTGTTGTCGTATACAACGCGTTTGAATTGTTTGCTATAACCCAACGGAAGCGGATACTCTTTTCCATTTTCAACTTGAACTTCGTTGTAGGCAATGTCTGCATCAGAGATTACGATCATGCGCGTAGGCTCGCTGGAAGCGCGAAAGGCAATTTCAGGAGATTTCCGAATACTGTCTGGAAGGTAATCATTGAATGCAGAGGGGAAAGTTCCTTCCAACAAAATTCCCATAACTTGATTGGGTTTGTTGTTGTTCTTGAAATAATCTGCAGTTTCTCTCAGAAGCTCCAAGTCAATGCGCACAGGCGCTTTAAATTCTTTCGCTAAATCAGAAGAAAATAAAAATGGGGTTTTGTGAATGTTCTTGTTTTGATTCACGGTGTCTATGGATCCCGCGAATTCAGTGAAAATAGGATCGAGATTCGCAGCAATGGGATGTGAGTTTTTTTCTGAAGTAAGAATAGGAGCGAAGTAATTGCTCTTCTCTACATAACTTCTTTGATTGCCCATTGGACCATTGTCTAAAATAATTGGCGCTCCTTGAAAATCAACGACCATATTTCTATTCAATCGAACGCCGTATTCATAAAGCATTTCATACAATCCGTTTTCGTTTGAAATGGCCATGGCCATGCCGCCTGTTTTAATGCTGTCTAAGTCCATGTGCAAAGCGTCTAGCAACCAAAGCACCTTTCCACCATTCATTACAAATTGGTCAATAAGAAAACGGTCTTTATCCGGAATGACAGTGTCGGGTCCAGCTACAATAAGCATGTCGTAAGCATTGGATCTGTATTGAAATTCGGGAAGTTTGTCACTTAGCGCGTTCAACTTTCCATTAATGGTTACAGGCTTAACATTGTAATTGTCTTTCAAGGTATAAAGCAAATCGGCCATGTGAATGCGAGCAATTTCTTTGTGTCCTTCCAACACACCAATCAATGGTTTTTTATCGCGAAGAATTCTGCGGAAGCTGCTGGCCAATTCGTATTCCAAATTGTTCACCGAGAAGTTTACCATTTCCGGATCTGACAGCGGCATTTCGCTTCGCATGAACTGAACAGGGTATTCCTTTCCCTTGTATTCGATAATGGCTCCAGGCCAAATGATTTTGTTTACTTCAGCGCCGTCTTGTTCGTAGGTGATGTTCGAAAACTTCAAACCTTTCTCGTCGAGAGCGGTAAATATTTCTTGACGCTTTTTCTCATCGGCTTCTTCATACGGATCAATGAATTCGTATTCAATAAGGCCGTTGCTTAAGTTGTTGAATTCGGCCAAACGTTCTTCAACGGCTTGTTCCAAACGCTTGTAATCTGCAGGAAAATCGCCGTGCAAATACACACGCACAAAAACAGGTTCTTCCAAACTTTCGAGCATGTCTAACGAAGTCTTCGAAAGGGAATTTCTCTTCTCTGCTGTAATGTCTAACTTGAAAAATATCACCGAGGAAAGAAGTGCAACAGCACATAAAATCCCAAGCGTAAGAAAAAATTGAACAAGGTCGGAATTGCGTTTCTTCATCTATGCAAAAATGCAATGCTTTCCGCGAAATACGAAACTAATTTCAGGAATTGTTAACATGCCCAAGGGCCTTCACAGAAGTCTTTCCCAAATTAAAAATGGCATCGAGAATAGACAAATCTTTTTCAAACGGAAAGCGATCTGCAAATACCTGCGGATAACTCTTCAATTCCACCGGTCGTGTCCCGCGCATTTTCCACCTTTCGTCAAGAACCTTCGACTCTGTCGACCTTTGGCCAACAACCTTCGACTCTGTCGACCTTTGTTCAACAACCTTGGGATACCACCTACACACCCAGTTGTGTGACCTCATATTGAAATCAATCAAAAACTTTTCCTCCTTCAAAAAAAGGTCTTCCAATTCAACTTCCACAAAATCATACATGGCCGAATTGCCATAAGCGCTGCGAATGGCCTGCAACATTTTCTTTCCGTTGTATTCCGGACTGATGCGAATATCTTGAAGCAATTTGCGCTCTCCGCCAGTTGATTCAACAGGAACCGTTAAGGTCTGAACACCATTGCCCGTGAGTATGTCAAATCTGTTGCGATATGTCTGCTTCTGAAAATACTCTTCATCGCTTAACGCGAAATGAGTTTCAGCATACAACACATACCAACTGATTGGAGCAAAGCAGCAGAGCGGGAGGGAGGTCATGAAGTGTTTTAGTCTACCAAGTGGAAGATGCGATCCCAGCGGATTTTATTGCTTCCATGATAGTCCATGTTTTCTTTCGAGAACCAAGTGAACACCGCTTTTCCAACAATATGGTCTTCCGGAACGAATCCCCAGAAACGGCTGTCGGCGCTGTGGTGACGGTTATCTCCCATCATGAAATAATAGTTCTGCTTGAACGTGTAAGTTGTGGCTTCTTGTCCATTGATGAAAATCTTGCCGTCTTTTTCTTGAATCGAATTCCCTTCATATGCTCCGATTACTCGTCCATAACGAACAAACGCATCGTGCGACATCTCAATGGTCATGCCTTCAGCAGGAATAGTTAACGGACCAAAGCGATCGCTGCTCCAGTTGTTGAATGGATAATCTGCAGAATTTGGATAGATAGAAAGTTGTGTGTTTTCAGGAACAGTGTCTTGGTATTGAGAGATGCTCGGGAAGTCGGCCGACATTCCGCGTATTTTATTTGCTTCATCTGCAGTTAACGGAACGAGCAACAAATTCCCCTCTTCATTAATAACTTGAATTTCACTGTTCAACTTTCCAAATTCACGCTGAAGTTTTGAAATCGCAGATGGGGAAGAAACCGAAATCATGTGATTCCACATCATGCCTGCTTTGTTCTCTATCGCCCAACTCCACACATGCTTTTGGATCCCTCCTGATTCTGTAGCTGGTGAGTGATTGGCTTGCTGCCTGCCATGTGGTGCCGAAACTTTGCCCTGACTGCTCACATGTGTGTTGCTGGCTGGACATGTTAGTGTGTGCCCCTCTGACTAGCCTAGCCTGCTTTGTTTTCTGTCGCCAAACCCTACCCATGCAACGGGATTCTTCCTGATTTCGCAGCGAGTGAGTGATTGGGTTGGTGCCTGCCATGTGGTGCTTGATAGATTGCCCTCAGTGCTCACATGTGTTTGCTGGCCGGACATGTTCGTGTGTGCCCCTCTGACTAGCCTAGCCTGCTTTGTTTTCTGTCGCCAAACCCTAC
>CALCNZ010000319.1 GCA_937897625.1 uncultured Flavobacteriales bacterium | reverse complement strand
GTATATCGATACACTTCCAAACATGATCAATCCAATCACCGGGCGTGTGCATACGAACTTCATGCAAGCGGTGGCTGCTACCGGCAGATTAAGCAGTAACCAACCGAACCTTCAGAATATTCCCATTCGCACTTCTCGCGGAAAAGAAATTAGAAAGGCATTTGTTGCACGCGATGAAAATCACGTTTTAGTAAGCGCCGATTACTCGCAAGTTGAATTGCGAATTATTGCAGCATTAAGCGGAGATAAAAACATGATCGAGGCGTTTCAGCAAGGCGAAGACATTCACAAAGCAACAGCTTCGAAAGTTTTCAATGTTCCTTTGGAAGAAGTAACCAAGGATATGCGTAGCAAGGCAAAGGCTGTGAACTTTGGAATCATATACGGACAAGGTCCATTCGGATTGGCGCAACAACTAGGCATTTCAAGAACAGAAGCGAAGAACATCATTGAGGCGTATTACACGCAATTCGCGGCATTGAAGACATACCAACATAAGGCAGTAGAAGATTGTCGCGCAAAAGGCTTCGTTGAGACTGTGTTAGGAAGAAGACGATTCCTTCCAGATATTAATTCATCAAATGCCATTTCAAGAAGCTTCGCAGAACGCAACGCCGTGAATGCACCTATTCAAGGTTCGGCAGCAGATGTTATCAAAGTAGCCATGGCTAAAATTCAGGCTGCACTAAAAACAGCCAACCTCAAAACTAAAATGGTTCTTCAAGTGCACGATGAATTGCTCTTCGACACGCCTAAAGAAGAGATTGATCAAGTGTTTCAATTGGTAAAGCATGAAATGGAAAATGCTGTGAAACTTGCTGTGCCTCTCGAGGTTGAAATACAAGCGGGAAACAACTGGTTAGAGGCTCATTAATATCATTTTTTTTATGTGCTATTGTAACTATATTCGCAATAGCCCGTACCAAAGACCTAAAACTATTCAATCAGTTCTAATGATTAAAAAATACCTCTCCCTCACTGCCATAGTCAGTCTATGCATTGGCACCCTTGCACTTGTTGCATGCGGCGGAAGCGAAAACAAAGCCGAAAACAAAGCACCGCTCGAATCTGGAGCCAACGAATTGACCAACAAAGACGAGTTCTTCAAAGACCGCGAGCAAGCGTTGAAGCAAATCTTCTTCAGCATTCCCGCTCCTATTGAAATGGCCGATATGATTAAAGATGCCGGTTTCAGTTTCGATAAAGCCATGCTGCATTCAGTGGATAAAGTTTCGAAATACGTCGATGAAGAAAACCGTGCGATTAACTTAGGAATTTACGCAGCAGATTTAAGCTACAGCACGGTATTCGAGCAAAAGCAAGAATCTGTAAATTACTTAGCAGCTTCAAAAACACTCGCAAGCGCTTTGGGAATTGAAGGTGCACTCGATGAAAAATTCATGGATCGTGTACAAAAAAACCAAAACAACAAAGACTCTCTGTTAAGCTATGTAACCCTTTCTTATCAGAATGTGAATGCCTACTTAAAAGAAGGCAAGCGCACAGATGTTAGCGCATTAATCGTTGCAGGTGCGTGGGTTGAAACACTTTATCTATCTACGCAATACGCAGGTAAAAAAGGAGAGAAAGCCATGAAACAGCGTGTTGCAGAACAAACGTATTCACTTAATCAATTGGTAAGTTACCTGAACCTATTCGCAACAAGCGATCGCGTTAATCGCATGAAAGAAGATCTTACCAGACTTCAAACCATTTACAAAGATGTAATTGTAGTTAAGGGTGAAACCTCAGTTGAAAAAGATGGCAACGGTGTAACCACCATCGGCAGCACTGAAACAGTTACCATAAGCGACGCAACACTTGCGAAAATAGCCGCTGAGGCCGTTGTAATTCGTAACAAATACATTCAATAAAAAATTCAGAAGATATCATCATGAAAGCATATAAAATTCTCCTGTTCTTATTGGTCTTTATCCCCTCATTGGCTTCGGCGCAATGCAGACCTTTTACCAAAAATAAAGTTCTTCCAAAATTGAATGGATACGTTCAAAACGATAGCTACAATTCAGCACAAATGGCTCCTGGTGAAGATGCCGAGATTATGGTAACCTTCTTCGGTGGTCGCGATTATCGCTTGTTGGTGGTTGCCCATCCGATTCTAGGTGATGTTGAATTCAGCGTAAGCGACATCAACGGAAAACAAATCTATACGAATAAAGGTGCTGCCGATAAAGAAGCATTTGAATTCAAAATGAAAAACACGCAGCAACTTGTGATTAAGATTAAAGTTCCCGAACAAAAAGACGCGGTGGTTCAACACATCGGATGTATCAGCATTGTTTCTGGATTCAAACAATAACAGAAATTAGCTTAACGAAAGAAGCCGCAACTCGCGGCTTTTTTCATTTTTAAAAGGAAGGGTTAATAGTCACCCGAATGTTCTTTTTCCTAGTATCCATTTTCTTCCAAAACCAATTGTTAATGTAGTAGGAAGCAAATGCACTAGCAGTCCCAACAACAGCACCTCCCAAAACATCTGTCGGATAATGCGCGCCTAAATGCATACGTGAATAGCCAATTCCGCAGGCATACATATACGCAGGAACGGCAACATACCATTTTGGTTTCGCCAGTACACAACTCGTTGCCCACTGAAAGGCTGAACTTGTGTGTCCAGATGGAAACGATAAACTT
>CALCNZ010000318.1 GCA_937897625.1 uncultured Flavobacteriales bacterium | reverse complement strand
CCAAATCGGTTCAGTAAAGCTTAACACCGGCAAGACAGAACATGGTATCATTTTGAACGGGACCTTCTTTGTACCAACCACTGAACTCGCCAGTTTTACATCTTTTTCGCAATTAATTGAAGAGACTCAGGCTTCATTCCGCGAGGGCAAATCATCCCTGACAATTGAAAGCGCCACACTTGACACTCGTCCGGCATCGACGCTTCGCGGTGTTAAGCGAATCCACTCATTTTCTATTGCAAATGAAAAGAGAGCAGCCGCGAAAGATGCCGAGATATCTCTCACTTTAAGAAACCAGGTTTTCAAGCGGTTTTCTGCCTATACGGACGACTTCCGTGTTACGGAAAAACACGGCTTGGTTGCCAACACATACGGCACAACCGCCGAGGATGCTATCAATGTTAAGACAGGTATGGAGGCGATTGCACGGTACGCGTTAGAAAACAAAAAATCAGCCAACAAAGTTTTTACAATTAAGCCGCCTGAAAATACTCGTTTGCGAACAGGGGTTGTAGAGCCAGCCTATGAAGAGCAAGGAGGAGGAATAGAGGTCATCTTTGTCGATGGCACCCCAGACAACACGGTAACTGGTCCTGAAACAATACCGGAGAAGTAGAGAATGGAATTTGAATTACCAAAACGTTGGCAGAAGCATTTACAAGGACTACCAGAATCTGCGATGGGGTCTCAGCATGTAGATATCGTATTGAATACTGGTGAAGTTATAGAGAATGTGACCGTTTACAATGGCAGGTTTGCCCAGCTTTCGCACGCTCTCAATTCAGAACAGAGCATCGTAAATATTGTCATGAACGATCAGAAGAAATGAGTGATCTTTTCTGATTTTTGCATTCCTTAAGTGGTATCATTCTGAATCGGTTGACTGCTTCAGTCCCAAGGGTAGTTGAATTAGGCCCTTCGAATGTTCAAGAACTTTTATAATCTCATACTCAGATTTGATTCCTGAACCTGTTTGATATTGTGTTTGTTTAACTCTAACTTTCAACCTATCTGCACCAGACAAAGAAACACCTCCCTTTAGTAACTCTAACAGAAAATCCTGATCTGAGATTTGAGCATTCCAGGATGCACCTTCACTTCCTTCTTTGAATTTCCATTTACCTTTTTCATTTCCACTAAGCCACGCGTGCTCGATATTCACATAAACTTCTTTAATGGATTCTTGAATTTCTTGTTCAATAGCAGAAGGATTAAAATAAGGAGCTTCTTCCTTGCTAATCACTGATTTTAACTCATGCCCTTCTAGAAATCCGACAGAATTTATTCCCTCCTTTTCTAGAGGTTTCACTATCTGATAAATTGCTTTTCTTGCAATTGGAGAATTGTAAATATTTAACTCAATTTTATTTATTGTAATTGAGTTATTTGCATAATTTGTTATTTCAACAGCGGACGGGTTTACTTCCTTTATAGTGGTTGGTCTCTTCCCTTTTAAAAATTTACAGACTTGGATAACTCCATCTTTTCCGGAAAATCCTATAATTGCTAGAATGGTGGCAACAGTAGTAACAGATTTACCCGTTATCAGATCTTGTGCATGGTCCCATACTGATTGAGCGGCGCTAATATCTATATTAAACGAGCCTCCTTCTAGAGCTTTCACTTTAAGTGAAATTCCTGCCCTATCGCCATTAACAATTTTATTGGCCTCCCCCATAAAGTCATTGAGTGCCATTAGTGCTGGGGCTAGATCGTTTATATCAATCGAATGCTCTTGAAGAGCTGGCCCGTCATATTTAATCCTAAAAGACGCTACTTTGGACATGCCCGATTAAAGATATATGGCTTTAATTTGAGCAGCAACAAAATTGAATTGCACATGCAATTCTGTTACCTATGGGAATGGTGTATTTTCGTGGATTTGGGTGTTCACCTTAGAATCTCCCGCCTCGATGCCTTGCGACACGCGCCAAGGGCGTCAAGAAGCTCGCGCCTACGAAATAGCCTC
This sequence comes from uncultured Flavobacteriales bacterium, assembly GCA_937897625.1. Taxonomy (GTDB): domain Bacteria; phylum Bacteroidota; class Bacteroidia; order Flavobacteriales_D; family Sanyastnellaceae; genus CAIZGX01. The sequence continues at coordinate 56 of CALCNZ010000318.1, read as the reverse complement.
TGCTTGCCCAGCTTATAGCTTGGGAGAAGTAGATCGGAAGAGCGTCGTGTAGGGAA
>CALCNZ010000317.1 GCA_937897625.1 uncultured Flavobacteriales bacterium | reverse complement strand
ATTGGACCGATTGCTTGAATTCAACGGAACACAGAGTAACGACGAAGGACACCAATTTTACTTAGACCTTTGTGACTTTCAGTCTGCTTATCTCGAGCACATTGATGTGGAAGATGTTGAATTGGAAGAAGAAATGCAGAAGCATTTTACAGACGAAGAATTAATGGGACACCAGATTGAAATTATGCAAGCCATGAGTTTTGAGATGTTGTTGCTTTGGTTCAAATACATTGTTCCTGCGCGCAGACCCGATGAGAATGCGCAAGTATTGACCGGCTTTAAATCTGCTGCTCCAGCAGAGGCATACGAAGCTGTTCTGAATGTTATTCGAAAGGAAATTAGCGAGAGTGAATTGAATGAGATACTTTCGTTGGTAAAGTAAAACGAAGATGGAACGTCGCGATTTTTTGAATAAACTAGGAATGGCGACGGTCTCCTACACGCTAATTTCTAGCAAGGCCTTTGCAGATTCGGATCATTTTCGATTCGAAAAAATTGAAGTCCCTTCTCCCCTTTTGGGTGAAGATTTGTTTCAATACATTCAGCGTCGGAAAGGAAGTTTTGACTTAACCCTTTACCGACAATTGCTAGGCGCAGCGAATGAATTCAAAGAAGGAGATGAGATTGCGGGGATAGCTGCAGCGACTTACGAAGACCGATGGAATGCGCGCAGACTTCTTGCAGAAACGACACTTGAAGATATTCGCAAACATGCTGTTTTCATTGATGAACAATTCGAGTTCATTGAAAAAACGACGCTTTCTTTTCAAGATTCACAGAAAGGAACTTCCATCGGAAAATTGCGCATGAGCGCGTTCAAAGACTTTCTTTTGAGTTCAGACGAAACGAAGATCAATGAAATTCTTCCTTACTTAACCAGCGACATTGTAGCGTGTGTTGTGAAGTTAATGTCGAACGACGAGCTCATTCAAATCAGCAGTAAAATTTTCCATCCCCTTCCGGGCACTCAAATGGGATCGAAGGGGTACATGAGTGCGCGTGTTCAGCCCAACTCTCCAACCGATAACATTGAAGACATTGTTTGGCAGGTCTTCGACGCGTGGAGTTACAGCGTGGGCGATTTGGTATTGGGAAACAATCCGGTTTCAAGCAATCCCGAATCGGTGGCGAAAATTGAATTAGCGCTGTTCGATATTCTTACCACGTTCAAATTGGAAAATACGCTTTCACATTCTGTGTTGGCACATATTGATATTCAAGCTCAGGTTGAAAAAACTTACGCCGGAAAAACAGGCATGTGGTTTCAAAGCATTGCCGGCACCGTGAAAGCGAATCAGACCTTCGACGTAACCATTGAAAAACTTCAGAATTACGCCAAACAACGTACCGGGAAATTCGGATTGTATGCAGAGACTGGACAAGGTGCCGACGAAACGAACGGACATGGTGAAGGCTTCGATATGCTTATTCACGAGTCGCGTAAATACGGACTGTGGAGAGGACTGAAGCAACAATTGAATAAAGCTTGTGAAACACCTTCCGGAGGACCTTTCTCCGAACCATGGGTTCACTTGAACGATGTTGCAGGATTCATTGGTCCGGAAGTGTTTCGCTCGAAAGAACAATTGGTTCGTTGCTGCTTGGAAGATTTAGTGATGGGCAAACTTCATGGACTCATGATTGGCTTGGACATTTGCACCACGCTGCACATGGACGTTTCTTTGGATGATTTGGATTGGTGTATTGATCAGATCATGCCTGCGAATCCGGGCTATCTGATGGCTCTTCCAACGAAGAACGATCCAATGTTGAGTTACTTAACGACCTCGTTCAGCGATCACTTGCGCATACGCGAAAAGTTCGGGTACAAGATCAACGATGCCATGTGGGCGTTCTTCAAACAGATGGAAATCATTGGTGAAGACAACAAGCCTTCTAAACACTTCGGAGATCCTGTTTGGATGTATTATCAATATCGAAAACTCAAAGGTGACAAGCGTTCAGCAGAAGAAATTTATACAGAGGGAAATTCGGGCATTGCTCGGGTGAGAGAGCGCGGAGTTCCGATTGCAGATGGGTTTGGGGCGAATCATTGGGACATGAATCCTGCTCTTGAGCAAGAGATTCGATTGCTTTACGCCGATGCGAAAAAATGTTTGTGGGAAGAAACGCCTCATAAATTCAGTAAGCTTGTTCCTCATGGAATTGCGATTCGCACACTTTCTAATGATCGAAAAGACTACATCTACCATCCGCAATCGGGAGAACAACTTTCGCGCGAAAGTATTTACGCTTTAGAAATTTTGCGTTCAAAATGGAAGAAGAATACACCCGATATTCAACTGATTATTTCTGACGGATTAAGCGTCTCTTCAATAACCGACGATGGACATTTGGCTCCGTATATTTCCGAATTGAAAACGCAATTAGCGGACAAATACGCGCTTAGTAATAACTACCTTTTCATTGAGCACGGCAGGGTTCGCGCTGGATATCGCTGCGGAGAAAGTCTTTTTGGCGATTCTTCTTCCAACAAGAAAAAATGCATTTTGCATTTAATTGGCGAACGTCCGGGAACCATGCACCACAACTATTCCGTATACATTTCGGTTGCGTCGGCTGCCGATTGGAATGTTGAAGGGAAAATAGATCATGACATTACCCGTGTCATTTCCGGAATATCTGATACTGCCCTTCATCCTAAAGATGCCGCGAAAGAAACGCTCAGAATACTAGCCGATCTTTTTAAAATCTAAAAGCCCACCCCGCGTTGAACACGAGGAACGCTTTTCCATCCTTCAATAAATTAGAAGGAAGAGGCTTCTTTGTATCACTGTTATTGTAGAGCAAAGGAGTCTTGCCCATGAAATACCCAACTTCTAGGAACACCACATTTTTCGGGGTGACATAAAAATCTAAAAAGCTCTTCAACTGCAATTCGTTGTAGCGAACAAAAGTGTTTACATCTTCACCTCTATAAGACCTCGTCAATGAACGAAAAGCGACACCCGCGTTGATTTTCGAGGGTGCAAGCGCATAACTGAACTTCATGCTATTTGGAAGTGTGCCGTAGATCAAGAAGCGATCGGTCACTTTCCAGTCGATACCAAATAAAGGAATGAAGAAGTTTCCAAAAAATTCCTTGTTGTAATACAATCCGAATTTATATCGAAATTTTTCAGACGCTGTAACCGTGAACATAGAGAAAACTCCAAGTTGAAAAGACTCGGAAAAAGAATTTCCGAAATCAGCTCCTGCAATTTTCGGAATCACCAATCCAGAAAATTTCACTTTCGGATTTTTCATTTGAAACTGTCCTCCCATTGCAAGAGTAATAGAAGAGTACTCAGCCGATAGTGAATCGTTTTTGAGATCTAATTTTTCATATCCACCGCGAAGAAATAATGTATTTCCATTTTTCAAAACTTTGGGCAAAACTGCGTTTACAAATAAATCGCTCGTCAATGGTCCGCTAGGCACATTGTATGACTGCCTGTTGAATGAAAAAACATCAATGAAGTATTGTGCGTTGGAATCTAAATGAAAACAAAGCAATGCGGCAAGAATAATCCTTTTCATGCATGCAAAATACATTTAAAATGAATTACCACCTCTAACAAGTAAAAAAAATATTGTTGAAAACTCACGATAGGATTTTAATTATACGCCAATTAAAAAAATTAAATTAGATCATCATTGGTATTCCAATGGGCGAAAACCGAAAAGCCATACGAGTAGGTATACCTTAACTTTTTTTTTATGGACAACAAATTTTTCACTTTCATCAAGCCTTATTTGGGCTACATCGATTCGGGTAAAATGTTCAGACAACCGATCGGTTATGTTTATTTAGCTCTTGCTGTAATAAACGCTTTGCTTCCGCTTTACATCTTTTACAAAGCTGCGGACAACAATATATTCGACGCTCCGGGAAAGGTCGTTGTTATATTTCTAATTCTTTGGTTAATCATTGCCATTGCTGGATGGGTTAGCTTCCAACTTTGGTGGGACAGAAAATCCAAAGTAAACGAGACCTCAAAAGAGGGCGACGAATTTGTTGCAATTCCTGTGTACTCTCATTTGGTTCAAACTGTTGGAGAGTGGGCTGGAACCTGGTTTGCGGTAGTTGGATTCTTCTTTGGAATCTTCACTGAATTGGTATCGGAAAGCCGAATGATCGGTTCTTACGTTCCAGGTGGATTTTTAAAAGGAGGTGGAATACAAGGTGCTGTCATTGCGGTTATTGCTGGCTACCTCATTATTGTTCTTTCAAGAGCATCGGCTGAAATGTTAAGAGCTGTTGTCTCAATTGCAAATAACACAAGAAAATAAATTATAAGCCTACTGAAAAAAAAGGGAACCACTGGTTCCCTTTTTTCATTCCTCTATTTTAACTTTTTTAAATTGTATGTACTGCTTGCGCTTATTTCCAGCCGAAGCATCTTTGTCTTTTATTTCAAACGCCTCTGTTATCAAGTAGTAATTCTCATACCAATAGGACACACCAGCACTGCGCCATTCATTCAGTTTTTCGGACTCCTTCAAATCTTCCTCTTCCTTCACAATGGTCAAAGTTTCTGACTCCGTAATTCCACCGTTTTCGAGCGACGCATGACCAAATCTATTACGAGAAGCGTAGAAAAAATTCAGTTTAGAATCTGTTTGTTGAATTCTAACAAATTTCTTTGGATAAAAGGGCTTGTCATTCACATCTAAATTGAACGCGTAATCACGAATTTTCTCGAGTTCAGGACTTACCTGAAGCACAACGGCATGGGTGTATTCAAAACCATCGAAAACATACACTGTCTGAGTGGTGGGCCTTCCATTCACATAAACAGTTCTGAATTCTGTTCGATAGGTTGGATAAAAAACCTCGCCCACAATGGTCCATGTATTTTCGTTGAACACAACCGGGTGAGTTACCATGTAGCATTCCGATTCAAATTTTTTATTTCTCTTTTTCTTTCGCTCCATTCGCTGTTGAGTTTTGGCGTTAAGCGTTGAATAAAAATCTTTAAAGTCATTGAAATCATAATCGCTTCGTTGGAGCAATTGCCCGTCTTTCATTTCAATAATGTACATTCCTTTCGCAATGGTAGAATTACTTCCAGAGGAACCGCACATCAAATACGTATGTTCGTCGATCCATGTCACATTTCCATCGATAAGCAATTTATCCTTTTGGACAGAAAGTGCGCACGGGTTTCCTTCCAACTCTCCAAATTCATTAATAGAAACGACAAATTGATTTTCAATTTTCTTCGACTTATAATTGTAATACATCAATTGCAGCGAAGGTGCGGATTCGTCGGAAGAAAGAAAAGACACTCGCATTTTTTTATTCATACCTGGAATGAAGGTCAAGTGCTGTGTTCCCGTAAGCATGTTGTAAACCAAGACGCAAGGAACATTCTTAATTGTTCCTAAAATGAAAAATTTATTTTGGAAGCAAACTGTTGAATGCCCACCCAAGAAATCTAAATTTCCATTTGGAATGAATTTATCTACCAAGTCGACTTGTAATTTCGACCCTTCAAAAGTTTCTGTATTAAATGCAACAGAATGAATCTTTCTGTGATTGTCAATGATGAACGAAAAATAATAATTCCCTGAACCCGAGAGTGCATTCGTGTTGTAATTAATTTTCTCAGGACAACTTGTTTTAAATTGTCCTTCTTCTTTAAAATGATCATCAAAGACTCGGAATTCAATTTGATCATCCTCCCCTTTTTCGTATTGAATAGCGAAAGTAATAATCTTGTTGTCTGGAGTTATGCACGTAGACACCGAACCTTCGTGCTCAATTCTTTTTTCTTCGACGATGCTTATTTGGGCAGACGAAGGTGAGAGTTTGAAGAATAAAAAAAGGACAAAAATTAGTCGTTGCTTCAAGGTAGTAAATATTAATTATTGAGTTAAAAGTAGGATTTTTTTTATGAATTTCTCTCCGCCTGCAAAATCAATCGAAGAGCTGTGTTCTTCGAGAAATACGCCCAAGCCCAATTGATGAAGATGATAAGCTTGTTGCGAACACTTAAGATGAGCATGAGGTGAAGGAACATCCATATAACCCACGCGAAATATCCCTTCAACCTAAAATTCTTAATGTCTACCAAAGCCTTGTTTCTTCCAATGGTAGCCATAGAACCCAAGTCTTTGTATTCGTAAGGAAGTGGGGTCTTTCCGTTCACCATACAACGCAGATTCTTCGCTAACAAGAGTGCTTGATTAATGGCCACGTTCGCCACTTGCGGATGTCCGTTTGGATATTTCTCTGTTTCCATATAAGCCTGATCGCCCAACACGAAAACATCTTCAACGCCTTTCAATTTGTTGAAACGATCCACCACCAATCTTCCTCCTTTAACTTCAACAGTTTCAGGCCAACCTTTCAAGGTATTCGGTGTAACACCTGCTGCCCAAATAACGGTTTGACAAGGGATGGCCAAACCCGATTTAAATTGAAGCACTTTACCGTCGTATGAAACGACACGTTCGTTGCTAATGATGTCTACTCCTAATTCTTCCAAATATTCCTTTGCATGCTTTTGCGCATGTTCACTCATGGCATTTAGCACAATTCCATTCGGACTTACCAAATGAATGGTTAATCGGCTCCAATCGAAACCCGGGTAATCCTTCGGAAGAATGTTCGATTTAATTTCTGCAAAAGCTCCCGCCAATTCAACACCCGTTGGTCCTGCGCCTACAATAACCAAATTCATCAGACTTTGGAGTCGTTGTTCCGAAGCAGATAAAACTTCTTCGAACGAGCGCAAGACATGGTTTCTAACAGCAATGGCTTCGTAAGAACTCTTCAACGGCAAGGCATGTTTCGCAAGAACTTCGTCGTTGAAGAAATTGGTTTTGCATCCCATGCTTAACACTAAAAAGTCATAAGAGAAATCTCCAATGTTGGTGATGATTTTTTTATTTTCTGATTGAACTTCCAACACCTCGGCCATACGTACCATGATGTTCGCGCGGCCACTGAAAATATTTCTAAGTGGAAATGAAATGGACGAAGGCTCAATTTGCGAGGTAGCAACTTGATAAAATAACGGTTGAAATTGATGGTGATTCAATTTGTCTAAGACCCATACCTCGAACAATTTCGGATCTAATTTCAACGCGAGTTTAATTCCCGCGAATCCAGCACCAACAATAACAACTTTCTTCTTTTCCATTACAATAAAAATTAAGGCGCAAGACGTGAAATCTTCCAATTCCCCTCTTCTAACCGATAGGTCAAACGGTCGTGCAAGCGGTTTGGTCTTCCTTGCCAAAATTCAAAAAACATTGGACGAATAACATATCCTCCCCAATGCTCAGGGCGAGGAACCGGATGTCCTCCAAACTTATCTGTAAACTCTCTAAAGCGCTCATTCAACACTTCACGAGATTCAATGGTTGAACTCTGTGGGGAAACCCAAGCTCCTATTTGACTTTCGCGCGGACGCGAATTGAAATAAGCATCGCTTTCAGCATCACTCAATTTGTGCAACTCACCTTCCACACGCACTTGTCGCTCTACCGAAGGCCAGAAAAAATTCAATGCGACTTTGTTGTTTTGCTCAAGCTCTTGTCCTTTGTTCGACGCGTAATTCGTGTAAAAACGCAATCCTTCCTCACTCACTCCGCGAAGCAAAACCACGCGCGAATGCGGCTGCCCAGAGGCATCTACACTGCTCACGACCATGGCATTGAAATCATGCAGCTCTTCCACTTCACTCAACCAAAACTCTAGCATCTCATGCGGAGTCGCTTTCAAATCTTCAACCTCTAAGCTGTGCTTTTCGTAGCTCTTTCTGTGGTGTACTATGTTACTCATAATTACAAATTGCGTTTGCGTAATTCTTCCAACTCATGTTCTCGGTTGCCTTCGCAACATTGTCTCTATTGATAGGTGATTCTAGGAACCTCACCATTTGATCTTTCATACTTTGAATGTCGTTGGCTTCAGCCAGATAGCCGTTGAATCCGTCTACTATTGTTTCTGGAAAGTGTCCCACTTTCGTCGCCAATATTGGCATCTTGAAATTGTAGCTCAACGACTCAATGCCACTAGGCGTGGCGGTTCTGTAAAACAAAACAGCCGCATCAGAAACCTGAAAAAACTTCGGCAATTCTTCATTCGAAATGAATCGATTGAAGACCACGCAGTTTTCTTGAACACCCAATTTATCTATCCACTCCAATGGATTGTCTTCGCGCTCATCGTCAGACTTTCGAAGAACAAGCTTCTTCGCCCAACCAAATAAAAGCTGTTTCAACTTGGTGCTCCACTTTGTGTCGTCGAGCGTTTTCCAAAACGATTCGCCACAAATTAAAAACGACACATCGTCTCTTTCCTTACACAACTCAGCGAATGCTTGAATGGCTAGATCGAGTCCCTTGTACTTTCGAATGAATCCGAAATACAAGAAGACGTGTTTCTTCAATCCCAACTTCGCCTTTTCTTCTTCAACATTGAAATTCGAAATGGGTTTGTACAAATCGTAAATGGGGTGATACAACTTCACAACTGAAGTGTATTTCTTTTCATGAATATCAAGCTTATCGACCAAACCGAATGAACGTTCGGGGAATACCGTTTTCAATTCATCGTAGGTATGCAACGCGTGAACCACGAATGACGAAGCGTGCTTCAAAGCATACTTCGTTAAAAATTTATCTATCGAGCTGTGCTCTTTCTGAATTACAAAATGAATATCGAACACCACATGAATCCCTGCTTTGCGCAATTGTTTTGCAATGTGCGCCATAGGCAATCCCTGCAAGGCAATGCTCCATTGGAAGGTAATCATTTCTGGTTGAAGCGAAATGATGTACTTCGCTGTCTCTATCCAACTTAGCGGATTGTTGTAGTTCGTCAAGTAAGTCACCTTCACGCCACTTCCTTCCAACAAATCAGTTGTGCTGCTTTTGTCTACGAACTCTCTGGGAATGATGGCTGGATACTGTTGCGTCCAACTTACGATATGAACATTGTTTTGCTCTTCCTTGTCCAATGCCAACGCCAACGAAGTGTTGTAGTTCTGCATTCCGCCTTTGAAGCGCGGACCGGGACCGAAGCAAACAATGGTTCTTTTCTTCATGAGTTTTGTGCAGCGAGTTTTTTAACCGCGGCATCGTACACGCGCTTCATTCCCTCTTCAATGGAAATCTTCGCTTTCCATCCCAACTTCTCTTGAACGAACGTCATGTCGCAATAACGCGAATGTACTCCTACCGGCTTATCTAGCAATGGTTTTATCGTTGGCTCGTATCCTGCGTAGCCGCAGAACACGCGAATAATTTCGTTGAAGGAAGTGAGTTTCCCCATTCCAATATTGATGGCTGTTCCGTCGTGAATGTGATCCATGGCCAACAAGATGCAATCAATCACATCGTCAATGTGAACGAAGTCTCTTCCTTGGTTGCCACTTCCCCACACTTCAAACGGATCTTCTTTTTTCGCTGCGCGCGCCGCAATGGCGGGAACAGGATAGGTCAAGTCTTGGTCTTCACCGTAACCGCTGAATGGACGAATACACGTCACCTTCAAACCATAATGTGGAGCGGCAATCTTCGCCAAGAACTCTCCGGTTAATTTGCTCCATCCGTAAGTCATATCGGGCTCACCCATTTTCTTAAAATCGATGTCAGACTCTTTCAAAGCTATTGCTCCGTCTACTGTTTGAAGATCGATTGGATAAGCCGCAGAAGAACTCGGATACATGAGTCTTTCCGGCTTGTAGCGACAAGCCCAGTAGAACATTTCAGCATCAATGGCAAGGTCTAAAGCCACGGCCATCGGATCTCCATCTATCTTACTTCTTCCACCTACAATAGCCGCAAAATGGAAGACGTCGTTGATGCGATCTATTTCAAATTGAAAATTCTTCTCGAAGTATTTTTCATCTTCCGAGAAAGCGCGCATCACCTTCAGCGCATCGGCGTGAATGAAGAGCAATCTTCCGTTGTAAACTGTGAAGCCTTCACCGTAATTGGTTTTGGTGGCGTTCAACCAAGTGTCGGGATGTGTTCCGACCGACAAATCATCTATAAATATCAATTGAGCATCGGTGGTATTGAAGAGCCTCTTCACCATATTTCTTCCCACAAAACCACAACCACCGGTAATTAAATGCGTAACCTTATTCATGTTGTAAAAATACATCAATCATTCCAAGTGCGGCACTTTCCGATTAACTTCGCAACAAGAGATAAATCAGATGCAAAAACTTCAAAATTTCGCCTTAGGGCAATGGGTTTCAGGAAGCGGAACCGGCACCGAATTGTTCGATGCTGTGAACGGAGAATTGATTACAGTTGCAGATAGCACAGGCTTGGATTTCGGCGCAATGCTGAACTACGGACGCGAGACAGGCGGACCAGCACTTCGCAAGATGACCTTCCAAGAACGCGGAAGAATGTTGAAGGCGCTTGCGCTTTATCTTACAGAGCGCAAAGCAGCGTATTACGCGGTAAGCGTGAAGACTGGTGCAACGAAGATTGACTCATGGATTGATATTGACGGAGGAATTGGAAATTTGTTCGCGTACGCTTCTTTGCGCAAGCAGTTCCCAGACTCTTCGTTTTATGTAGACGGAGAATTGGCTAAGCTTTCGAAAGAAGGCACCTTCATTGGTCACCACATTATGGTTCCGAAAGAAGGAGTTGCTCTTCACATTAACGCATTCAATTTCCCGGTGTGGGGAATGTTGGAAAAAATTGCAGTGAATTTATTGGCGGGAGTTCCTGCGGTGGTGAAACCTGCGACACTTACTTCTTATGTTACTGAAGTGGTGGTTCGTGATATTCACGCTTCAGGAATTCTTCCGGAAGGGGCCTTGCAATTGATTTGCGGAAGTGCCAACGGGATTTTCGATCATTTGGAAATGCAAGACGTAGTGACCTTCACCGGTTCTGCTTCAACCGGAAAAATGTTGAAGTCGCATCCGCGATTGGTAGATCAAGCCATTCCATTTACCATGGAAGCAGATTCGTTGAACGCCGCTATTCTCGGACTAGACGCTGCACCAGGCACAGAAGAATTTGATTTATTCGTGAAGGAAGTTCGCAAAGAAATTACGGTGAAGTGCGGACAAAAATGTACGGCAGTAAGAAGAATTTTAGTTCCTGAAAAATATTTGTCAGACGTTCAAGAAGCTCTTGTGAAGGCCCTTGGGCAAACTGCCATTGGTGACCCTCGCAACGAAAAAGTTCGCATGGGATCATTGGCCGGAAAGGCGCAACGCGAAGATGTTCTTGCTGCGTTGAATGAATTGAAAAAAGAGAGTGAAGTTGTATTTGGAAACGATGCGCTCAACCTTATTGAAGCTGAAGATGCGAAAGGTGCATTTATGTCTCCAACCCTTTTGTTGAATGACAAGCCGTTCGAAAAATTAAGTTCGCACAACATTGAAGCCTTCGGTCCGATCTCTACCCTAATGCCATACAGCACAACGGAAGAAGCTGTAGCTCTTTCGAAATTAGGAAAAGGAAGCTTGGTGTGTAGCATCACAACTAACGATACAAGCATTGCGCGTGATTTCGTTATTAACGCTGCATCGCATCACGGAAGAATTTTAGTCTTGAACAGAGCGAGTGCGAAAGAAAGCACCGGTCACGGAAGTCCAATGCCAATGCTTGTTCACGGTGGACCTGGACGTGCGGGTGGTGGAGAAGAAATGGGTGGAAAGCGCGGTGTGATGCATTACTTGCAGCGCACAGCGATTCAAGGTTCTCCAACCATGCTTACCGCAATCACAGGCGTTTATCAGCAAGGCGGAGAGCAAGCCGAAGCACAACCGCATTTGTTCCGTCAGCATTTCGAAGACCTTGTTGTTGGAGACACCGTATTCACACACAAGCACACCGTGTCTGAAGCCGACATTGTGAACTTCGCAAATGTGAGTGGAGACAATTTCTACGCACACATGGACGCTACTTCGTTGGAAGGAACCATCTTCGAGCGTCGCGTGGCTCATGGATACTTCGTTTTATCGAAAGCAGCAGGATTGTTCGTCGATCCGAAGAAAGGCCCAGTCTTGTTGAACTACGGAATTGACGAAGCGCGCTTCACGAAGCCTGTCTATCCAGGAATGACCATTGCGGTTCGCTTTACCGTGAAGGAAAAAATTGCACAAGAGAAGCGCAGCGAAGACGACATTCCAAAAGGCATTGTGAAGTTTTTGGTTGACGTTTATGATGAAACCGGAGAGACTGTTGCGCTTGCAACGATCTTAACCATGGTTAAAAAACGCAACGACGAATAAGTGCGAAAACTACTTCTTCTTTTTGTCATTTTTTCTGCCTTAGAACTATCGGGGCAGTCCGATACTTGCTATGATCCGAATTCCAAAGCATACTACCGTTGTGAACGTAGCGTAGAGCGCATTTGCAAAGATTATTTAATGTATGATCTTCTTGAATTGGAAGAAAAAATTCTTGCTGCTCATCCCGATCCATACGCCTATTGCGGCCGCGCAGCATTTGATACGGCCTATGCAAAAGCTTTCGCCTATTATTCAGAAGACCGGACTTTAATTGAACACGCCCAGAATTTAAATCGATTTATTGGTGTCGTGGAGGACTCGCATTTGCAGACGCATGTATTTGGACTTTTGCTAGACGTAAGTTCCAGCGAATCTGGATTTCTGCCTTTGTTCCTTCGTAACATAAACGGTAAATTTTATGTTGAAGAAGATTACATCGGAGGTCCTCCTGTTGGAAGTGAAATCATTTCCATTGGAAACCTTTCGATGAACGAATTGCACGCCCTTGCGAAAGAATGGTGCAACGACGAGGGAAATGCTATGAAAGCAAGTGAGGAAGCCGCCGCCTATTATTACATGCCCGCGCAGTTTTTCGCGAATCCTACACAACGCAAAGACGACCTCGAGACAATTACCTTTCAATTCAACGGAGAGCGCGACAGCACCGTTGTTCAATTGGTAGACATGAAGCAGCTTCAAAAAATTCGTCGAGAACATTTCAAAACGAGTCGAAAAAATATTGAAGCGACATTTTATTTAAACGAAGACAAAGCTGTTTTAACGGTGCGTTCTTTTTCATCTCGCCCTTTTCAAAACGATGTGAAGAAAATCAGAAAGTTCTTTCAAGCAGCGAGAGAATTGGGCATTCACGACATTGCCATTGATGTGCGCGACAATCCCGGTGGATCAAGCTCCATGGTAGAATACCTCTGCTCGTTTTTAATGCCGAATGGATTGAACACCCCGAGCAATATAATTTGGAAAGCCAGCGAGAACTCTTACCAAATCGTTTCGAAATTCAGATTGAAACATTTCCCAAAGTCAACTGAAAAAAGATTTAAGAGAAACGAAGACATGTATCAATATTTCTTGCTGAGCCAAACTCCATTGGAAGAATTAGACACAGCCTTTTTCAGCATTCCTCAGCGCCAACGCAGAGAGCACGTATACAACGGTACGCTGGCGATTTTCATGAATGGAAATACAGTTTCTGCTGCTTGCGATTTCGCGCAATTGCTTCAAAGCAATCACAGAGCCGTTCTTATTGGAACTCCGTGCAACGCAACCGCGAATGGAACTTGGGGAAATGCTACAACGATTCACTTAACGGAAACGGGAATTGCCTATTCCATTCCAACCATTCGATACAATTACAAAAACACGTTTAGTTATTCTCGAACGCCCATTCTTCCGAACGTTCCTTTGGAACAAACACTTGAAGATTTAAAATCTGGAAAAGACTCCGTCTTAGAATACTTCATTGAAAATTAGTTAATCACGAAGTGTCATCCGCGAAGCGGTCATCAACCGAAGGTTGTCATCACAACGTGTTGTGTCATCCGCGGAGCGGTTATATTGAAGCCAACTGCACTTTGTACTTGTCGCAGAAAGCCGCCCAATCCCAAATGAAATTACGCATCACTTCATCCAAGCTCTTTAAGAAAATTGGATTCGGAGTATTCATGCTTCTGAAGTACTCGTCTTGGTATTGATTCAATTCGTATTTGAAGAAGAACGCCTTCGACATGCTGTATAAAATATTTTTCGAAGGGAAATTCACGTGTGCCATGAACTTCTTGTAATCGTTCAATTTCGTTTGAAAGGCAATTGGAGATAAATCGAAAACAGGCGCGAACTGATCAACACAATGTTGAATAATTAAATCACCTTCCCCGTCGCGGAAGTGTTCATTCAAGTAATTGAAGTTTCCTACAATCGCAATCATCAAAAACTTTCCGTATTCGTCGTCACTAATTTTTGGCGTAGATACAAACTCAGGGGTATCGCGAATAAATCCCGCTACTTCCGAAAATCCACCTTCCACTGAATCCAACAAGGTATTCACGAACATGGTTGCTGCGCGCTCCGCTGAAATTTTCTTTTTTCCAAAAAATGTAATCATATGCCTTAACGATTTTTTAATCTTTCGATTTCATCAAAAATAAACGGCATAGGAAGCCTTGCGACGAAAGTGAAATTCACACATATCAACAGAGTTATTCACCATTACCACTTCGTGGATGACGGCGAAGCCGATGACCGCGGAGCGGATGACACGACACGTCGTGATGACACCGAAGGTGATGACCGCGGAGCGGATGACACAACGCGTTGCGATGACGGCGAAGCCGATGACCGCAGAGCGGATGACAACTACGTTGATGACAATCTTCGATTGACGAATGAGATGCTGTATTTTTGCAGCATGTATAAGCTTCTGATTAAACCTTTCTTTTTTCTATTCAATCCGGAGAGGGCGCATTACTTGGCCATGGATCTTTTGAAATTCACAACGAAGATTCCTGGAGGGAAAATTATTTTGAAATCAATTTTTAAAGCGAAAGAAAATAGAATTGTTGTTGCTGGCATTGAATTTCCGAACAAAGTGGGATTGGCTGCAGGGTTTGATAAAGATGCGAGATGGATTGAAGAGTTGGCATTGTTAGGATTCGGACATGTAGAAGTTGGCACTCTCACACCGAAAGCTCAACCGGGAAACGATAAGCCAAGGTTGTTTAG